>JAHDFT010000507.1 GCA_020628015.1 Bacteroidota bacterium | reverse complement strand
CGAAAAAGATAATACAATTGCCGAAAAAGATAATACAATTGCCGAAAAAGATAATGCACTTGCTGAGAAAGATAATGCACTTGCCGAGAAAGATAATGCACTTGCCGAGAAAGATAAGGAAGTCCAACAGGCCATTGCTGAAAAAATGAATCTAATTCGCTCTTTGTATGAGGATAATACCATCTCTGATTATGAAAAATTAGCTGCTCTTTTTAAAGTAGATGTAGCTTTTATTGAATCAGCTTTAAATAATAATAAAGGATAAGGAAGCGACTTCAAAACAAAAAATACTATTTTTATGCACCAACAAACCCCTACCTATAAATTCACAAGTCTCTGCCTACTCCTATTATTTATCAACTCCTTATGTATAGCTCAAATAATAACTGTTGAGCCAACATTCCCTACTGCCTCAGATGCAGTAACCATTACATTCAATGCCAAAGAAGGGAATCAAGGATTAATGGGATATGAAGGAGAAGTTTACGCTCATACAGGAGTGATTACAGACAAAAGTGCTGGATCATCAGATTGGAAATATGTCAAAACTAATTGGGGAGAAAATACAGGAGACACTCAATTAGAAAAGATAGGAGAGGATTTATATCAATTAAAGATTCAACCAGATATACAAACTTATTATGGTGTTCCAGAAGGAGAAGTGATAAAACAATTAGCCTTTGTTTTTAGAAGTGGCGCACCTATTTTTAATGTTTACAAGGAAGGTAAAACGGAGGATGGGGCAGATATTTTTTATGATGTCACCACAACAGCTACTTTATCAACTGTAAAATTAATTCGTCCAGATAAAAAGCTTACCATCTTAAAGACAGGAGAAAATCTTTTAATTGAAGGACAAGGGAATAATGTCTCTAATCTTGTTTTAAAAATCGATGGCGAAATAGTTGCAGAAACCAATACAACAGCTATTGAATATACCTTTCAAGCTGATGTAGTTGGTACTTATTCCATTAGTTTGGAAGGTAAAAGTGAGAATGGTACTTTTAGTGATGAACGTTCCATTTTTGTACATCCTGAAGAACCAGAAACGGCAACTTTACCAAGCAATTTTAAAACAGGAATCAATTATATTGACCAAGAAACAGTAGGATTAGTCCTTCATGCTCCTGATAAAGAATATGTCATTGCTTTGGGTGATTTTTCAGATTGGTTGCCCGATATGAATTACTTCATGAAACGTACACCAGACGGCAATTACTATTGGACAGAACTTACTAATCTAATACCAAAACAAGAATACATTTACCAATATTATATCGACGGTGAATTATTGATTGCAGACCCTTACGCTAATAAAATTGTCGATCCGAATAGTGATGGAGAGATTGAGGAGGTGACTTATCCAAATTTGATTCCTTATCCTAAGGGAAAGACAACAGGGATTGCTTCCGTTCTACAAACTGCACAAGATACTTATGATTGGCAGTATGATGATTTTGAGCGACCGCATAAAGGAGATTTAGTGATTTATGAATTACTAATCAGGGATTTTACCGAAGAACATAGCTTCCAATCCATTATAGACACCTTAAATTACCTAGAAAGATTGGGCATTAACGCCATAGAATTAATGCCTGTCATGGAGTTTGAAAATAATGATAGTTGGGGCTATAATCCATCTTTTATGTTTGCGGTAGATAAATATTATGGTACGGCAACAGATTTAAAACGATTAATTGATGAGTGTCACCGCAGAAATATAGCGGTCATTTTGGATATTGTACTCAATCACGCTTTTGGACAATCCCCTATGGTACAAATGTATTGGGATGCAGCGAATAATCAGCCAAGTAGCAATAATCCTTGGTTCAATCCAATTGCAAAACATGATTTTAATGTAGGTTATGATTTCAATCATGAGCAAGCGGCGACTAAAAATTATACTAAAGATGTGGTGCAATATTGGATAGAGGAATTTCATATTGATGGTTATCGCTTTGATTTATCCAAAGGATTTACCCAAAAGAATACCTTGGGAGATGTAGGAGCATGGGGTAGATTCGATCAGTCTAGGATTGACATTTGGAAGGAGATCAAAGGCTATATTGGAGAGATAGACCCAAATTGCTACTTGATTTTGGAGCATTTTGCAGATAATGGGGAAGAAAGAGCTTTGTCAAAAGAAGGTTTTATGCTTTGGGGCAATATGAATTACAATTTCAATGAAGCCACAATGGGCTATAATACACAAGGAAAATCAAATTTTAGTGGAGCTTATTATGGAAATAGAGGTTTTGAGGAACCGAATTTAGTGGCTTATATGGAAAGTCATGATGAAGAACGATTGATGTACAAAAATCTGCAATATGGGGCAGAAGTAGAAAATGGTTATAGTGTTAAAGATAAAGTAACCGCACTTCAACGGATAGAATTAGCCGCAGCCTTTTATTTTATGATTCCAGGCCCAAAAATGATTTGGCAATTCGGGGAATTGGGTTATGATTATTCCATTGACCACAATGGTCGCTTAGGACGAAAACCCATCCGATGGGATTATTATGATGACCTCAATCGTCGAGATTTGTATCAAACTTTTAGTGATTTGGCGAGGCTAAAAAAGAGTGATCCTATTTTCAGAGGAGATTATGATAGTGTTTCTTTGGATTTCAATGAGGGCGGAAAGGTCATGTATCTGTGGAGTCAGGATTTGAATGTTGTGGTGATTGGGAATTTTAATGTTTTCGAGACTAGGGTAGAGGTTGATTTCCCTAGAACGGGTACTTGGTATGATTACCTCTCCGATGATGAAGTTTTTCTAGCAGAATTCAATCCAATTGGATTTTATATGCCACCTGGTACTTTCAAAGTCTACATTAATAAAACCAAATCTGAGGCACTAGGCTTGGAAGACAATCAAGATATTTTATCCAATCCAGAAATTTTGCTGTATCCTAATCCTACTGAGGATTATTGTAATGTGATTTTACCTGAGCAAATGTTTAATAATGGAGAAAATCAATCCCTTATTTTATACAATATTTATGGACAAAAAATACTGGAACAAGCCATAGAAATCAAACAAACAACTATTCGTTTAGATTTACAGAATTTAGGAAGTGGTTTGTATTTTGTAGAGTTGACAAAGGAGGGGACTAAATGGTTTGTTGGGGCTATTGTAAGGTAAGCGTTTATTATAATTTTGCTTGAGTATTTACACTATTGGGAACAAGTGAAAAAATAAGTTTACAGTTTTGATTAGAGAAATTTGAAGCTAGACGAGGCAAAAAACGTAGGTGATGCGAGCATCAGCGAGGCTTTTTAACGAAGTATAGTTTTAAATTTGTCAATCAAAATGACATTTATTTTTT
>JAHDFT010000506.1 GCA_020628015.1 Bacteroidota bacterium | reverse complement strand
TAATAATTCGGCTATAATAATGTAATTATAAGGCGGCTGAATTTCTTCTATTCCCATGATGCCATAATATAAAAGGCTGGGCATCGGGGTCATTTCATAGGTTTTTCCATCAGGGAGGGTGAAGGTGCCTTTTTCTTGGTCAACATCAAATTTAGCCAACTCTAGTTCTCCTTTTTTGATTTTCACCTTATCCATATTCTCCCCACTTAATTTCACCTTAAAAGCATTTAATCCCTCCTCATTATCTGCAATTTTTAGTTCCCCATCATATACCTTTACCTTCCACAACAAACTCCCGTCTGGCTGGCGGACTTTAAAACCATAATCCTTCATTTTCACCTCCGCAAAAATACTCCCTCCCTCCTTATATTTTTTCTTATCTGATTTGGTATAGGCTCCTTTTAGGGTACGAGTATTGGTAAAAATACTACTTTGTTTACCTGGTTGTAAACGACATAATAATGTCCCAGATGCATCTTTAATACTGTATTCTCCTGCCTTTTTGGGTACTGGTGCAGCAAAGTCTTTAGGAGCCTGTTGCCCTTCCTGACTTACTGGCTGCCAATCCCCCCCATTATCACTAGAAGAATCAGTCCCTCCTCCACAAGCTAGAAAGCCCACAATCATTCCTATAATGATAAATAGCGTTAAATTTGTATACTTTTTCATAGGTCTGGTCTTTTTTTACTTGTTAATTAGGCATATAATAAGGACAAATACCGATCTGCCTCCACTTGATGATCATAATGTTCTATAATTTTGGCTCGTGCCGCTACGCCCATTTGTTGCAGTTGACTTCCATCACAAGTCATCATCCTATATAAAGCTTGTTCTGTTGCTGCTTGGTCATTGGGGGTAAATAACCAACCATTTTTCCCCTCTTCAATCACCTCCTGTAATCCGCCCACTTTAGACACTAAACAAGGAATTTCTAATGCTCCTGCTTCTAATAATACATTAGGCATACCATCATAATGAGAAGGAATGGCTATAAGATCACAAGCAGGATAATAATGCAATAAGGCATAACGATCCATAAAGGGTAAATGGGTATAACTAACAGGAACTTTATTGAGCAAATCGGCAGTTTGCTTTTCCATTGTGCCAATGAGTAATAAATGCAATTGCGTTCTTTGTGGAAATTGTGCTAAAACTTGTAAAAAATAATCAGTTCCTTTTTTGGCTTTCAGATGCCCAAATAATCCTACTACCCTTTTATTCGCTGCCACATGATTAGAACGCCATTTTTGAGCATTTTTTCGATGCGAATGCAACAATTTCCATTCCTCCAATAAAATACCATTAGGCGTATGTATTGCTTTATCAGTAGCTAACCAAAGATTAATTTGTGCTACTTTATCTTGACTTACACAACAAATATGCTTTGCAGCTAGTAGCGCATCTTTTAAAATACTTCGCTTACGAGGGGCAAATATAGATTGATCAAAATCATTTCCTCGAATGCAACAAATTAGTGGGCAGGACAACCATTTTTGAAAGATGGGGGCTGCTAACATGGATAAAAAACCACCAAAAACGACAAGGTGACTGTAGGTATTATTCGGTAATAATTGATTTTTAATGTAATTCCAACACAATTGTAAACAATGTGCTGGATCTTCGTGTAAGGGAATGGCGGAATAACTCCCTTCTAGGGTTTGTTCTTGGTAGAATGGGCGGCGACGATTGGTAAAATGGACAATATCAATCCTTATACCTAATGCCCTTAAGGAGCGGACGATTCGATCACAAGATTGTGCCATTCCACCTTTGTTGGGGTAATAGTTTTCGGTTAACCACAGTAGTTTTATCTCCTTCATATATTGATTGCCTAAGTGATGGAATCCATCCTTCTAATTATGATTCATAAAAACTATCTTCCATACTATCATCCGTAATTCGATGTCGATAACGTCGATTAAAACCATCGTAATCTGCGGTGTCAAATGGTTCATAATCGGTATTGTCATAAACCGTTTTGCGTTTCTTTCCAAACCATCTTTTGGTTGCTTCTGGTTCTGCTTCTGGATCGTATGTGTATTCGTGTTCCATATAAATCTCTGCATAGCAATCTACACAGACAAATTCGCCTTGTGCCTTTGCTAGGTTATGTGTTTCACAAAGTGAAATGCCACAATGTTGACAGGAGCCAACAACAGGAAAGCCACATTGTTTCAATACATAAAATCCGATTTTAACTTCGCAAGTTGTTGTCATGTTTTCTTTAAATTGTTTAACCCCATCACTAATGAGCATGAGTACCTGAAATGGGTTCTACCTGTTGATATGCCTGAGCAATAGCAGCTAGAAATAAATTGGTCGAAATGGCATTTTCATTGCCATCAGGGTATCTACCTACCCTGTATTTTTGCTTTACTTTTAACTTAAAAATATATTTATCACTTGTTTCGGTCATAATCTCCGCTGCTTGTACCTTGTTTTTCAATTGATACATCTCTTTTTGAAAAACAATCCGCATATCTACCCAATGTTTGACCTTAAATTTTCGCTTTGTTTTGACCCTTCCACTACTACGCCTTCTTGTATCCAGTACTTCCTTCAAATCATCATAACCTTTCCATTGAATATTGGTCGCATCATTCAGCTGAATGGCTGCTTCTGCCCATTGATGTCGATAAGTTTTTTCTTTTAATCTGATATAGGGTGGCTCATCTTTAATGTCTTTTTGATCCAGCAATTTATCCTTAGTATTTCCTTTATTAAAATCCAACATCAATTGAACGGGTGTTTTGGCGTGAGCATCCTCTTTTAATACTAATAATATAGGTAAAATGAATTTACGAAGGTGATTGATTAGGTCATAACGTTTGTATTTTCTACTATAAATGGCATTAAATAATACCAATAATAACCCACCTATTGTCACACTTGCAAAAAAAGCCATCAACAAAATGAAGCCTACTTGTTCTAGTGTGGTGGGTCGAATGACAATAAATACAGCAGCCAAAATGGTCAATAAGACAGCCAATGTCGTGGCAAGAGAGAGTGTTCTAATGGCTCCAGCTCGACATTCATCATTGATTTTATCGTAGCGAGCAAGCCCCTTTAAAAAACGTTGCCATTCTTTGATGGTCAGCGTCTTCTCTATTCGTTTTTCCTTTAGAAAAACTTTTTGTTTGGAATCCAAGGCTCTATAAGCACGCCGAATGCGATAAAAATTCATAATTGTTTTTTTGATTTGGAGCAAGTCCCTTTTCTTCACTAAGTAACAGCTAAAAAATAAACCAGCATCTTGTTGTTTAATTTGCAGCTATATTTCGTTAAAAAGCCTCGCCGATGCTCGCATCGCCTACGTTTTTTGCCTCGTCTAG
>JAHDFT010000505.1 GCA_020628015.1 Bacteroidota bacterium | reverse complement strand
TACCAATTACAAAGACTACTATGAAGGTGATGATGACTAGAATGTAGTAGTAGAAATAAACGATTGCTAAAAATAGAGAATGGTGATAAAGTTGCTTTGTACAAGCTTCCTTTATCACCATTTCTTTTTGTTTTATAAGTCTATTTCAAGGTCTTCATTATTCATTTAAAAAATAAAGACTTTCTCCGTTCTTACTTCTTCCCCACTCACCAATTCCAATAAATACATACCTTTAGGATATTGATCTAGCATTATACTTTGTAATTGATGCTCCCCTGCTGCTTGTGTCCCTTGATACAAGACCTCTATCAATTGCCCATTGGTATTGTATAAGGACAATTGAACGCTTGTGGCTTCAATTAAACTATATTGAACATTTAATAAATCACTAGTAGGATTGGGATAAGTATTGATTTGTAAAGATGGTTTTACTTCGTCTTCTATCCCTACAACAACTACAGGCAGCACTAAAGAAGAAGTATAAACCAAATCCCCACTCTTATTATTATTTCCATTACCAGCTAGAGCGGCAACATAGAAGGTCAAATCACCTTCATCAAAATTATCTGGAGCCGTCCATTGCATATTGAAGACTCCCCCATTATTATTCTGTGCATTTCTATGGTGGATATACTCTCTTCCTGTATTGCCTTCATTAACTTCACTTCCATCACCAGCCGTAAAGCTACCCACACTCGTTTCATTATCACTTAAGGCAACCATCTCAAAGCCAAAACGAGACTTTCCCTCATCTTCAACAGTAACCGTAATATCATAAGTCTCTCCAGGTTGATAGAATGTAGCTTCTTTTACTTCAATAGTCACAGCACCATCACCACTATTCGCAGCTCCACCATGACAACCAGAAGCCGCACAAGTTGAGGATTCACCTGGCGCACCTGTTCTACTCAAAGGCGGTTTAGAGCTATTCGTATACACTTCTGTATTGCAAATTGTCAATAAAATAAAAAGAAGGGCTATGCCCAATGCGGTAGATTTTTTAGTCATAGTCGATGATTTTGGTAGATGAGGTAATAGATTATTCATCAGATTGCTACTATAACACCAAAAGCATGGAACAGTTTTTTAAAATGTAATGAATATTAATACTCATATAATTCTACCAATGCTTTTTCAAAGCGGTCAAGAGGCATGTATTGATTTTCTAGGTTTTTGGCAAAAGGGATTGGTGTATCCAAAGCCCCACATCTTCTAATCGGTGCATCCAAATACTCAAAGCAATTTTCAGCAATTAAAGCGACCAATTCTCCACCAAATCCACCCTTTTGGCTGGCTTCGTGCAGGACAATCACCTTACCTGTCTTTTTCACCGTTTCTATAATCGCTTCCTGATCCAAAGGCACCAAAGAACGCAAATCCAATATATCCGCCTCAATATCTGGATATTTGGCGACGATTTCCTTTGCCCAATGTACGCCTAAGCCATAAGTGATAATACTCAAATCATCACCATGTTGGATCAAATTCGCTTTACCTATGGGAATGGTATACGCTTCGTCTGGAATCTCCTGCTCCACTTCTGGATTACGATATAAGGCTTTATGTTCAAAGTACAACACAGGGTTAGGATCTTCGATAGCTGCTAGTAACAAGCCTTTAGCATCATAAGGATTGGATGGATAAACAATTTTCAAACCTGGAGAATGGACAAACCAAGCTTCAGAGGTTTGCGAGTGGAAAGGACCCGCTCCAACTGTTCCCCCACAAGGCATTCTGACTACAACATCAGCGTTTTGTCCCCAGCGATAATGCGTTTTACTTAGGTTATTAATGATTTGATTGAAACCACAGGTCACAAAATCCGAAAACTGCATTTCGACCATTGCTTTATGCTTATTAATCGAAAGTCCTAGACCGATACCAACAATTGCCGACTCACAAATAGGGGTATTACGGACTCGTTCTCTACCAAAAAGTGCTGTAAATCCATCGGTAATTTTGAATACACCACCATATTCGGCAATATCCTGTCCCATCAATACAAGATTGGGATGCTTTTCCATTGCCTGTTTCAGTCCATCTTTAATCGCTTCAATATAGCGTTTTTTGCTACTATCGCTTGTCTTTGGAGAGACAATTGAAGGATGGTGAGGAGCGTAAATATCTTGTGTTTCGGTATAAAAATTAGCAGTAACCACTTCCGCTTTCTCTGCTACTTTCAACTCTTTATTGATGAGTGCTTTAAAATCCGCTTTAATCTCCTTGATTTGTGCCTCATTCAAAATTTCCTCTCTCAACAAATAATGCTCAAAATTGGTGACAGGATCTTTTTTCGCCCAATCATCCATCAAATCCTTTGGAACATATTTGGTGCCTGATGCTTCTTCATGACCACGCATTCTAAACGTAATCGCTTCTACTAGAATTGGTCTTGGCGTTTCTCGAATAGATGCTGCCAATTTGCTAATGGCATCATAAACCTCTAAAATATTATTTCCATCAATTTTAACCGCTTCCATACCATAACCCAAACCTCGCTCTGCCAAATGATCACAATTGTATTGCTCAGAGGTTGGGGTAGATAAGCCATAACCATTGTTTTCGATCACAAAAATAATCGGTAATTTCCATACAGAGGCTACATTGAGGGCTTCATGAAAATCCCCTTCACTAGTACCACCTTCTCCTGTGAAAGCAACGGTGACTTTAGGTTCGTCGGTGAGGACATTACCTAGCGCAATACCACTACCTACCGCCAATTGAGGGCCAAGATGAGAAATCATCCCAACGATATTGTATTCATTGGTACCAAAGTGGAAAGAACGGTCTCTTCCTTTGGTAAATCCACCCATTTTACCCTGCCATTGTTGGAATAAGCGATTTAGAGGGATTTGCCGATTGACAAAAACGCCCAGATTACGATGCATAGGCAGAATGTATTCCTCTTCTTGAATGGCTTTGGTGACACCTGCGGAAATGGCTTCCTGTCCAATACCTGCAAACCATTTACTAATCTTGTTCATCCGCAATTGATTGAGCATTTTTTCCTCAATCATGCGAGGTAAAAGCATGGCACGATACAATTCTAATAATAAGGCATCAGAATGATGTGCTTTGCGTTGATAGGCTATATTGATGGTCAAATCTTTAGTTGTTTCCATTGTTTTTGTATTGGATAGGATATAGTGGTCTATAAATCTCATAAAAATACAGAATCCTTCCACTAAATGCCAATGAAAGTACTGTATATTGAAATAATGACCTTAGTTTGATGATTAAGTAACTGGAAATGGGTTAAAAGCTGGATGAGCTAGGTAATGTTATGGGAAGTGTTTGATTTTGAGGAATATAGCATCAATATTTACACCAAATTGTTGGAGG
>JAHDFT010000024.1:7481-20831 GCA_020628015.1 Bacteroidota bacterium | reverse complement strand
AAAAATTAGAATATTGTACTAATATTTAATAAAGCTGAATAAGTTTTATTATATTTAGGGATAGCTAAACTGGAAATCATTTACCTACCTATCCCATTGCCCCAACTATTAATATTTATACATAGTGATCAACTAGAAATTCAAGCTGACGACCACATTATTGTTCAACCATTTCAACACACATCATCAAGATGGCTACTTTCTTTGTATTAACCTTTAAAGTAAAATACTTGTGAACAAAACATCAATTTATATTACATATATTCTATTCATTGTAGTACTACTACTCTGTTCAACAACAATCGTTGATGCACAAAATATGTCCACCTATTTCGATAAAAGAGGCAGTTTTCATGTTTTTGAAGATGGGGAATCCAAGCAATTGGAGCACAATCTAGTTAAAAATGTTCGACAAGGTGGAAGTTTCTTGCTTTATGTTGATGCACTTGATCAAACCATCCTTTATGAAAATGGGGAAAAAGAAGTTTTAGAATTATTTCCTTCAGAGCATTATGACCATTCCAATTACATTCTTATTAATCGTTCTAAAGGAGCGATGTATGCTCATTATGATGGACAGAGGAAAAGAGTTACCATGTCTAATGAAGTCCCCTATTTACTAGGAGATAGCATTATTGCCTTTCAAGATTTTGATGATTATTTTAAAGTCTTTTATAATGGTCGAGTGGAAGATGTTACCAATGATCGTATCGAAAGTTTTAAAGTAGCAGATAATTCTGTGGCTTATTTGACGGCTGGTGATGAATTGTATTTACACCACAAAGGCTATTCTGATATAGTTTACAACCGCATTCCTAAAGAATATGAAGTAGGTAATAATTTTTTGGTCTATCTTACTCCTTTTGATGAATTGTATGTTTATGAAGATGGCGAAACAGAGCTGCTAGATAGTTATAAGCCAATTAGTTATAAGGTTGGGGATAATATCGTTGCTTATGTCAATAGTAAGGAGTTATTCATTATTTATTATGACAATATTATTAAAGAACTCATTCCTGCTCGTCCTGTTCGTTATCAAATTGTAGATAATACCTTGATGTATATTGATGATATGGATTATTTAAATGTTTTTTATGAAGGTAAAAATTATCCTTTAGAAACCTATACGCCAAAAAATATTCAAATGGCACAGGGAGTTGTTGCTTATACAGATTTAGATGGTCGCTTAAAAGCCTTTTATGAAGGAGAAAAAGTCAATATCTCTAGTGCAATTGTAGAATCTTTTAAAGTGGATGGTCGGGTGATTAGTTATACCATCCAAAATGGAGAAACTAAAATTTATTTTGATCAAAAACGTTTTTTATAGTAATGTAAGTGATGGATTAGAAATAAATTAGGCCGAAATATCCTTTCAATTATTTAGTCTAAGACAAGGCGCAAAAATAGCGCATACATGGAATGTACGTAATATTTTTGTAACGCAGTATTAGACTAAATAATAAAGGATATGGACTAATTTATTTCTGTTCCATCACTAATAGAACAAATTTGACTGAACGTTTAACTTTTTCGTGTTAAATATCAAAAAAGACTAAACAATTATTAAATAATCACGTTTCTATGCTCGAAAGTGAGTGAAGTAGTGGTTATTAGTGCAACGGATTTTTAGTCATTACTCCTTCAAATGCATTTCAGTACTGTACATACTTCTATTTTTTCTTTCAGAAGTTTCAATATTTTCTGAAATTTCTAGTAATTATAATGAACCGGTTCATCTTTTAGGGTGTATATTAAATAGTATCTATGATCAATATCCATTTAATAGTATAGAAACTTGCATTTTTCAAGTGAAAACTTTTTATTTGTGGGTGTTTTGTGTAATGCAAATCATATTTATCTAAAATAAAGTTTCTATTCTAATAGTTGATAACTATTAACTCATTAAATGACGGAATTGTAATTGTAGTACTTTTCCCTTCTGATCGCACCTCCTAGCCCACTCACTTTATCAACTAGTGCAAATTTAAATATTTGATTCCCTAGTAGTATTTATCATCAAGGGTATCGGCTTCGCCATTTCACGATTTAACCATAATCTGAATTCCATGCGTACTAAAGACAAAATGATTTCAGGCTTTTCAAAGCTAACCAAGTCAGAAAAAATAACTTGGTTGGTGAAACACTTTTTTAAGGCTGATCCAATAGAGACAGCGAGAGAATTTGCGAGTTTTTGGCATACCAATGTACAGGCACAGAAATTATTCGATGGGATTAGTGAAAATACACTAACCAATTTCTATATGCCTTATGGGGTTGCTCCTAACTTTTTAATTAATGATCATCTGTATTGTGTGCCGATGGTGATTGAAGAAAGTTCGGTTGTTGCCGCAGCATCTAGTGGTGCTAAATTCTGGTATAAAAGAGGGGGCTTTCATGCTAAAGTTCAATCCACTAACAAAGTCGGACAGGTGCATTTTAAATGGTATGGGGAAGATCCTGTTAAAATGTACAGCTTTTTCAATTATCTCAAGCCATTATTGATAGAAGGGGTAAAAGATATTACCTGCAATATGGATCGTCGAGGTGGTGGAATCAAAAAGGTTGAATTGCTCTATCTCCCAGAAATCGAGGAAGGATTCTACCAAATCAAAGCTGATTTCAATACTTGTGATGCGATGGGAGCCAATTTCATCAATTCGGTTTTGGAAGCATTTGGAGAGATTTTGATCAAAGAAGCAGCTGATTATGAAGATTTTGAAGGTGAAGAGCAAAAAGTGCAGGTCGTAATGGCTATTCTCTCTAATTATACGCCTGAATGTCTGGTTAAAAGTTGGGTAAGTTGTCCTGTGGAAGATTTGGGAGATTTTGGGGATATGGATGCCCAGACTTTTGCGACCAAATTTGTACGAGCTGTTAAGATTGCCCGACAAGATCCTTATCGAGCAACGACACATAATAAAGGTATTTTTAATGGTATTGATGCGGTTGTTATTGCAACAGGTAATGATTTTAGGGCGATTGAGTCTTGTGGTCATGCTTATGCGGCTAGAGATGGTCAATATCGTTCTTTAAGTGATGCTAAGATTGAGAATGGTCAATTTACCTTCAGCATCGAAATCCCACTCGCACTAGGCACCATTGGAGGTTTGACCAAGCTGCATCCACTAGCTAGTAAATCCTTAGAATTATTGGGTAATCCTTCGGCTGAAGAATTGATGCAAATCATTGCTACTGTTGGTTTGGCACAAAATTTTGCTGCCTTGCGGTCATTGGTGACTACTGGTATCCAAAAAGGACATATGAAAATGCATTTAGGGAATATCCTAACTGTTTTCAATGCTACAGAAGAGGAACGCAGCTCGGCTTTGGCTCATTTTGCGGATAAAACAATTTCTTTTTCTTCTGTTCGAGAGTTTTTAGATCGGCTACGAGACGGTACAACCTCGAATAGTAGTGTGGCTATTGGATAATCTAATTGTAAACCAAATCATTTTTTCCAGGCGACTCATGATGTGTATATGCTCTGCTTTCCTTTTTCACTTCATGAGTCGTTTTTATTTGATCTGATACTGATACTTTATTAAGATTCTACAATTATTGATGGAAGCGGATACTACTATGACAACAACTAGCAATTATACTGCTAATGGCAAATTGCTATTGAGTGGTGAATACTATGTTTTGGAAGGCGCAAAGGCACTCGCTCTCCCCGTTAAATATGGTCAGCAATTACAAGTAAAACAGGGCATTGAAGGACAATTACATTGGCAGAGTTTAGATTATCAAAATCAATGCTGGCTAGAGGTTATTTTTGAACTTCCACAGCTAACTATTGCTGTACATTCCCCTAGTCCATCTCCTTTTCAAGCTTCGGTAATACAAAAATTACAATCCATCCTTCAAGAAGCACAAAAACAAGATTCCAATTTTCTTCAAGATTCAACAAAAGGTTTTTCTTGTGCTATGCATATGAATTTTCCTGCTGATTGGGGCTTAGGAAGTAGTTCCACACTCATTTCGTGTATTGCTCAATGGGCAAATATCAATCCTTTTGCCTTGCAATTTGCGACTTTTGGTGGTTCGGGTTATGATATTGCTTGTGCGCTAAATGATCAAGCTATTTTATATCAAAAAACGCAACCAAATCCTACAGTAACAAAAGTCCATTTCCAACCTAAATTCAAGGATCAATTGTATTTCATTCACCTCAATCAGAAAAAAAATTCGAGGGAGGCCATTCGCTATTTTTATGCACAAGCCAAGCAGGAAAAGCAAAAGGTGATTGAGCAATTGGATGACTTGACGCAATCTCTATTAAAAGCAACAGATTTGGCTACTTTTGAAACACATTTGAAAGCACATGAAGATCTTATTGCACTTCATTTACAAATGATTAAAGTGCAAGATTTACTTTTTGCAGGTTATTGGGGGGTGGTGAAATCATTAGGAGCTTGGGGAGGTGATTTTGTTTTAGCAACTTCTAATCGTTCTGTAATGGAAACGAAGGCGTATTTTGCGGATCGGGGGTTTAAAACGATTTTTGCTTATGCGGAAATGGTGAAGGAAATTTCCAAATAAATGATATGGATATTTATGGACAGGGCATGTGTAATGCATGGACAAGGCATGGCATGTCCATACGTTATACGTTAAACAATTTAAAATGACATCAAAACAACAATCAGGCAGTGTGCAATGGCAGAGTCCATCTAATATTGCATTGGTGAAATATTGGGGGAAATATGGTCGGCAGTATCCTAGAAATGCTTCTATTAGCTTTACCCTAAGTAAAGCCCACACAAATACGACTTTAAACTGGTATCCCAAACAAGAAGCACAAGCTGCAATTTGTTTGAATTTTACTTTTGAAGGGCAAGAAAATGAAGCATTTGCTAGTAAAATCGTCCGTTTTTTGGATAGTATATTAGATGAAATGCCTTTTTTGGTAGATTATGACCTTCAAATCAGCTCTGGTAATTCGTTTCCACATTCTTCGGGCATTGCTTCTTCTGCCTCTAGTATGAGTGCTTTGGCTCTTTGTTTGTGTGAAATGGAGGCATTATTAGCTGGTAAAGCCTTTCAAAAAAATGATCCTCAATTACTGCAAAGAGCGTCGCATATTGCTCGTTTAGGTTCTGGTAGTGCTGCTCGTTCTGTCTTTCCTATTGCGGCTATTTGGGGTGTTCATGAAGCTTTTGAAGGTAGTGCTAATGATTATGCTATTCCTGCTGGTCATTTAATGGCTCCGATTTTTCATACTTTTCAGGATACGATTCTTATTGTGAGTAAGGCAGAGAAGGAGGTTTCTAGTAGGGCTGGTCATGCCTTGATGGAGGGCAATCCTTTTGCTGACTTGCGGTATCAACAAGCAAATGAAAATTTAGTTGCTTTAATGAAAGCGATGAAAGAAGGTGATTTGGATCAGTTTATTAGTTTAGTAGAAGCTGAGGCACTTAGTCTCCATGCTTTGATGATGACCTCTACGCCTTCTTATTTGTTGATGCGTCCCAATACTTTAGCGATTATAGAGAAAATTAGGGCTTTTAGAGCGGCAACGGCTTGTCCAGTATGTTTTACCTTAGATGCAGGTCCCAATGTGCATTTATTGTATCCTGAGAAGGAGAAGGAACAGGTACAGAAATGGATAGTTGCAGAATTAAAGGATTTGTGCGAGGAAGGGTATTTGATTGAGGATTTTGTGGGCTAGATTATCCTTGTACTGTATAAGCATATATATCAATGGCAGTTAGTTTAGGTTCGCAGTAGAACCACATTGCAATGCGGCTCTACTGCGAACCTAAACTAACTGCCACTATAATTTTTAATCTATCAGCTATTTATATTATAATACTAATCTCGATTATAAATCAAATCACCAGGACTTTGTTTCAGCATAATCGAACACACATATCGAATAACAAAGAATACCATAATAATAATCAATGCAATCGCAACAAAAGTGGTCACATCAAATAGTTTGAAATAGTATTCATCAGCTTCCATATCTTGCTGGAATATACTTAAGAATAAGCGTACCCCTCCAATATTACCAATTACCCAAGCTACTGCAAAGGCGGTCAAAATACAGAAACTTGTCAAACCAATCATGAGCTTCCAGTAAATACCTTGAATCGTGCTATTATCTAAACCAAAAGCTTTGAAGGTTCCTAGATTCATTTTGATTTTATCTAAGTGCGTTCTTAGTACATTAGATATGAATAAACAGATACTTAAAACACTAAATATAATCAGTACAATAGATATAATAAAAGTCAATTTACTTACAAAATTATAGTTCTCTAAGGCTTCAATTTGCGCCATATCTACTTTAAGGTTATATTTAGGATATAACAGCGAGTCTTTGAACTCTCGAATACGGCTTAATTGGTAGAACTGGACACTAATAAAGTCGTAGGGAATATTTTGGAAATTCTGTGGTGGTTTTGGATCATAGGCTCGATTAATTTTCCCCTTAAAAGGAGCCAACTCAGCAGAAGCCATTAAATCCTTATAGAGTTTATCCTTTTCCTTGATGTCTGTTATTTCAGGCAAGAAAGAAATATTGCACAAATACCCATTTTTATAGGAGGAATACAGATCCGCATTACTCAAGCTGGTGGGCAAAGCTTGATAACTACTGCTATACTTTTCATGCTTTTTGAAATAAGTATCTACCGCATCAACTACCTTTAAGTTTTCTAAACTATCTTGAGAATATAATAGTATATTCTTGGTTTTCAATGGGTTAAAAGGATTTTCGTGTGAGCGAATCGCAATAATACGATATAAATAGGGTGTAAAAGCAAAACGGGCCAATCCTGGCAAGTCTCGAACGACTGCACGAATCGGTAAAGGATATTGATGAGCATCCCTTGCTCTATATTCTATGGTATCTGTCACTACACCAGCCGTATCTTTCCGTATAGTAGCCGAATCTGCATAAATCGCCATCATCAAATAAGAGGCATTACGGTCGTACCCATATTCATCCAAAAGCCGTTCTGTAACAATAATCCCTAAATCCTGCTCATCCCTAAAGGTCTTTTCTCCCCTGATGAAATTCTTAGGTCCTAAAACAACATGTAATAAGGTATCTTTCAGGTCTATAGATCGTCCAGGGGTGGCGTAGAATCCGTCTCTTTTAGAATTGTAAAATTCAAGTGAATAATCTTTGTGACAATTCACCGTTTTATACAAATATTTTTCTTTAGCAACTCCATTATTATCCAATTCGATCTGTATATCTGTTGCTTCTGCTGCCTTTCCATAAGGAATCTGTACATTTAGCCAGTTGACAAAAGGATCGCTCATCTTTTTACTCAGATAAGCCAAACTCCCATTAGCAAAGCCAATCGCTAGAAATGTAACCAGTAAAATCATGAAAAGCACCCACAAATTATAGTAGCGTTTTCCTAGTAGTTCTGTACCCTCTCTTTTGTAAAAGAGCTGGCGGAAATCTTGATGAATCTTTAACATATCCCTTTTATGTCGAGTGTTTTGTATTTATAAGCAATCAAGCTAGTACTTCTTACTGCTTGGTATAGACAAGCAATGCACTAGTGAATTATTCTATTTTAATCCAATAATTTTCTTTAATACAGACCTAGCATCATCTCCCAAAACCTTTCCTGTCTTACTAGTCCATACTTTTATTCCCTCCTTATTCGGTGCACCATCATAAATATTCTGCCTCAATATTTCTCCATGTCCTTTGCTAGATCTAGTTAAAATGATAATTTGATCTCCGAACTCTAGGGCTAAATCAATATTATGTGATACAATAATGGAACTTTTATTCTCTGTATTAATCACATTTTTGAGTAGGGTCATTAATTCTTTTGAATTCCCTTCATCTAAGTTTCCTGTAGGTTCATCCCCAAATAATACTGAAAACTCGCAGGTAATTGCTCTCACAAAAGCCAGACGTTGCCTTTGTCCACCAGACAATTCAAATGCCTTTTTATCTTTCTCTACTGCTCCTAAACCCACCATTCTCATGTATTTCTCTGCATTTGCTACCGCAGAAGTTTGATCCTTTCCTTGTAGCATTTGTGTTAAACAAATATTCTCATAGGCGGTGAAATTAGGCATTAGATTGGTGCTTTGAAAAATAAAGCTAAAGTGTTTGTTGCGAATGCCTGCAATCTCTGTATCATTCCTTTGCCACAAGGTCGCAAATTGAATATCACCATCCCCATTTCCTGGTGTAAATAGCAAATTAGAGCCTTTAGCAACAGTATCATTCATCAAACCTAAAGTTTCCAAGATGGTACTTTTACCAATTCCAGATTCTCCTAAAAGAATTGTTAATTTACCTCTAGGAATCTCTAAGTCATCAATAACCAAAGCAGGTATAGTATTGCCTCTATCTTGGTTATAAACACAGGATAGATTACTAATTTTGAAAATAGCATTATTTTCCATCACGGTATATATTCTAAATTGTGATAAGGAACAAAAAGATGTGGTAGGAAAGAAGAAGATAAAAAGAGATTAACTACCTATAAATGTAAAGGTGTAGACGTACAATGACCCCTACACCTTTGCAAGTAGCGAGAAAAAGGACATGTGTTATTAAACAATGGAAATATAGCGATCTATTGTTGATCTTATTTATATATATCCATTGTGAGTAATAGAATGAAGATAAAATGATGATCAATCAATAATTGATTATACTACATTATTCATCTTCGTTCTACCACCTTGTAAGTAAGAGAAAAATGCATTTCTCATTTTCATTTCTCTCTCACTTACTAAATATATCTTATATTTTTTCCATTTTAAAAGTATTAAAGGACTGTGAAAATCTGCTATTGAATATAGTTCAGAACTTTCAACAATATCCTTCCATTTAAGTAAGGAACAGTAAAAAATACTTTCTTTATTTTGCTTGATAAACTAAATCACTATACCTCGTTAAAAAGCTTCGTCAACAACTTATGCTTCACCTACTTTTTTGATACGTTAGTGTTAAATTTACCTAATCAAAACTGTAAACTTATTTTTCACTTGTTTCTAAACAAAATCAAGAATTTACTTTTTACTCATTCCTTAAGGAAGTAAATCTTCACTAATCCAGTAATACTTTAAATCATTCGAACGGAAAGAATATTCATATTCATCTTGTGTATAGATTCTAAGAATCTCATTGTATTTCTTACGAATTCGAGCAGTATATTTTGCAAAGCTTACCTCTGTGAATCGAGATACATCAGTAATATCTCTAAGCTTGATACCTTGTAAGAACTCTGTAGAACCAGGTAAACCAAATACTTGCTCATTAATATCGTACATATCTAAGCCTTCAAAGTCTTCTCGATCTCCACCTACATATTCTTGAAGAATAGCGATCCAAACTTCTTTCATCTCCTCTCGTCTTTTTTGCATATTTTGCTCTCCTGCTGCTGCATCAAATCTCTTGAAAGTTTGGACTAGATCAGAAAGTTCTAATTGATTCATGAATAGTGAAGATTTGAATAATGGGAATTTATGTCCCTCAATCATCACAGGAGAGAATCCAGGCTGATATAATTGGATATTATCTTTCTTAAAGTTGGCAATTTGTCCTTCTGTAAACTCAGAACGTCTTAGATAGTTAAAGAATGCTAGACCAAGGTTAGCAGCTTCTGCTCCTCCTTCTCTAAACTCCTTACCATATCCCATAATGATAAAATCTGTCTGCGCCAAATGCTCATCGACCTTACCATCAATACCCACAATGATTTGACCTAATTCTTTTTGTAAATGACTAGGCTCCATCTCCTCTCCAAACTCTGCGAAGTGAATACTTCCCATTGTCGCTGTTCTTTGTAGTTCATACTTATCTTCTAAGTCAATAAACTCTGGCTTTTGTAAGAACTGAGGGAATTGCTTTAATTGATCTTTCATTTTTGGATCTCCCGCAACACTATTATAATTCTTTTCTGCAATACCCATCATAATTTCTTGCATCTGGAAAATGAAGTCATTATGATCTTCTGTCTCATTATTAACTAAGAAACCAAATAAGTGACAGTTATAAGCATGTAGAATTTTGATCAAATCCTCTGATTTGTATTGGGCATCTTTACGATAGTGGTTTGCAGAACCAGCAACAACCAATATAATGTTTGTTTCATTTTCATTTACCCCTGCATTTCTAATCGCAGTAGCAATACCATAATTTACTGCTTCTGGAATATCTTTATCCTCATAATTGGTATTCACCTCCGAAGACAAGAAGTTAATCAATGCTTTAGGGTTTGTTTTTGCCGTTTTGAACTCGACAATTTGCTTGCCTGCTGCTGCATCTCTATAAACTACAGCACCAAACTTTACTGTATTCTTACTCTTCTTAGATAATTTATTTTTAGCAGAATTGATGGCATTAGTAATCGCAGAATAATAAGGTTTCATTCCTTTTGTACCATCTACAACAAAAATAATGTTGACATTCCGCTTACGCATTTTATCTTTAGTCCACTGGTCTTGTAAGTCCTCAATAACCTCTTTATCTACAACACCTTCCCGGTTATAAACCTGTCCCATAGCTCCTAGCTTCATAATACCTAACTCCTTATCTTTTTCCAAAATAGGGAATCGCTTACGCTTTCCAGGATCTCTCTCTGAAGTCACTTGGCTTTCAAACCAGATGGCATGTTGATCACTTACTGAACGATTAGTCTTGTATAATTTAGCGTCATTCTCTTTATAGAAAACACGTGCCTTTGTATTATTTGCCAAACGCTCCTTTACGGCTGGTGGCTCCCAGTTCTTCTCTGCTACTACACGGTGATCCCAAAGAACGATTTTTCGCTCTGGTACCCATCCCATGAGGTTGGTTTTAATTCTATCTGGCTCAGGAACACTAGCATCTTTACCCAATAAAACCGCACCATTCGCATATTTATAAATGTAGAAGAAATCAAATAAGCTGGCAGATTTACCAGAATCTTTGGTTAAACCTGGATTCTCATAAAATGTCACCTTTTTAAGATCAGACATTTTGATATTATTAGGGTCTAGACCTTTGACTGTATTCAGTAGCATTGCTTTTTTATCAATTTTATTTTCAGTAATCAAGCAATGTCTCCAAAGTAGTATATCTTTTTTATGTACCCAGCCATAGTCAGATCCACCTACTAAATAACCATCATCATCCATATCCTCTAATAGGTCTCCACTTCCTTTTCCTAATCTAACATAATCTCCTTCTTCTCCGATGACATAATAAGGCTCCAAATAGTTCATTTTTTGAAACGTAGAACCTCCACCAGCACTAGAATAGGTTGGATTATCTGACCTATCAGAAAACACGATCCAAACACTTCCACCTCGACCACCAGAATCAGAGTAATCTTCATTTCCTGTAGGTCGGCTATACTTATCTGGCGAATATAGTATTTCGAATTTTTGTGCAGAGGCAGTAGTAGTGAATAGAACACCTACTGACAATAATGCAAGAAAAATAACTTTACTAAAAAATCTCATATCGTAGCAATTTTTAGTTATATGTAAGACAGCGATATATTAATTATTTCAATTTGTATGTTTGTGGTTTGAACTCTCCCTTTCCGACGGTTAAATCTTCTAAATGAATGAACACCTTGATATTGTCTGTTTTCTCCTTGTATTTCTCCAACAAATTCTCGATAAACAATACTTCTCCATTAACTAGATTGGTATCGTAATAACTCTCAGACAAATAGAAATGGAACACAATTTCACCTCCTGGCTTGATAGCTCGATTATCATCCAAAAACTCTTGCAGCATTTTTATATCTGTTCCAGGTGAAGGTGGATCAGGCTCTAAAATACGCATGCGCTTTAATATTTTCTTTGATTCCTTTCTTTCTTTTGTAGTATATGGATTCGTTCCATTGCTCAGATACAAATAAAATTTATTCTTATCACTTTCAATCTCCTTAATTTTACCTTTTAGCTCTGTAATCAAGCCTTTTTTATTGGCACAATCACTAATATCAACATATAGTATCTCTGTTTTTTTAGTATCTCCTAATTCTAGTGGAATAGGCTCGCATTGTGCTTTGACAATATCTTCATCGAATAAGAAACTAGGAGGTTCTCCATATTTGTCTGCTCTATTCCAAAGAACAAAGCGAGTGATACCATCTCTAAAAACAAAAGGTATTATAAATAGGTCTTGAATTTTTCCTTTTTTGGCTTCATCCTTTAAATACTCAGATTGTATCAAAATATCTATAACGACATCTGTAAAAGCCAGATTAGGCTTAGGGTCAGAGGGCGCAACCATAATCAAGGATTTACTTGAAGTAGGCGGTGCTATACCCCAGAAAACCATATCGACTACAGCCATATTTAGGTTTTCCATAGAAACATCACCAGGGTTAATGATAAATTGTTTCCGATCCTCTTTATTAGGGCGGAAAGGACCTCCAATATTACCCCCCTCATTAAAAATGAGTATAAACTTATCTATTTTGATTTTCTCAAAGGTATATGGTCTTTTATGGACAACTCCATATCTAAATTCAGGATTATTAAACAAATCCTCATCTATAATGACTTCATTGCCACCATAATCCTCACAAAATTCATCTTGGTCAATTTCTTGTCCAATTACACTACTAGACGCTAGTAAACAGGTTAATAAGGACAAAAAAGTAAAAAATCTTAAAATACACATGGATCTTTCTTATAGCTAGTTGAATGCTTTGACATTAATAGTGTTCAGTAAACATATTGTATAGACAGTAAATTGTCTTTACCTTTTATTAATCACTATTTTTAGATAGCAATGGTGTTAAAAATTAGGTATCAATGTGGTTGAAAATAGTAAGAAAACAAAAATAAATTTTATTTCCTAATGGTCTTCTCAATTGAAATACACTCTATGATTTCAATTTTTTATTTCAATAGAAATAGGTTCACAATATACTGCAACTATTTCCTTATCATATAAAAATGCTGGTGGCTCATCAAATTCATCAATCCTATTCCAAAGTACAAATTGAGTTATTCCATCACTAAATGTGAAAGGAATTAGAAATAAATCTTGAATATTGCCTTTCCTAGCTTCTTCTAATCTACTTTAGTTTCTTCCAAAGTAACATTAACAATTTTTCCATTATTATCAATCTCCCATTTAGTCACTTTAATATCATATGGGCCAGTTGTAATAAGGTGGTTGACATAAGCCATGAAGCTATAGTCATCTGTAGAACTTCCATCATAGAAAGAACTATGAATACTTTTAGAGGTTACATTAGCAAATTTTCTTTTTAATCTACTGGTCAAGCCTCTTCGTTCTGTTGAGCTCATACCAGGTTTAAGATCCATAAACTCCGTAGCCAATTCTGATTTAGAGAAACTAGCCTTTCCGCCTCCACTACTTGCTGGAGGTTGTGGCTTAGGTTCTGGCTTAGG
>JAHDFT010000024.1:0-7381 GCA_020628015.1 Bacteroidota bacterium | reverse complement strand
TTAGGTTTCTTCTTTCTTGCTTCTTCTTCTTCTTTCTTCTTTCTTGCTGCTTCTTCTTCTTTCTTCTTTCTTGCTGCTTCTGCTGCTTTTTTCCTTTCAGCTTCTTCTGCTGCTTTTCTCATTGCCTCCTTCTCTGCATCTCTTTCGGCTCTTGCCTCAGCATCCTTTTTCGCCTGAGCATCTCTTTCGGCTCTTGCCTCAGCATCCTTTTTTGCCTGAGCATCTCTTTCGGCTTTTGCCTCGGCATCTCTTTTGGCTCTCGCCTCAGCATCCTTTTTTGCCTGAGCATCTGCTGCTGCTCTTGCCTTAGCATCAGCTTCTCGTTTTGCAGCAGCTTCTTTTGCAGCCTTAGCCTCTGCATCTTTTCTTGCTCTTTCCATTGCAGCAGCCATCAAACTTGCTTGTTCCGCCTCCTTTTTCTTTACCTCCTCTTGTTGCCTTCTCAAAGCATCTTCTTGAGCTCGCTGCTCTGCTAACCGTTTTTGAGCTTCCTCCATTTGTCGTTGTTTGGCTTGCTGTTCTGCTTTAGCACGTTCAATTTCGGCTTTCAGTCGCTCGGCAGCTTCTTGCGCTCTTTTTTGATCAGCCGCACTAGCATTTTTTGCAGCTCTTTCACGTTCCTTAGCCAATCTTGCCTCTAATTCTTTTTGTTTTTTCAATTCCTTCTCATAGTCACTTTTCAAATTCTTAGTTGCCTTCATTTGTTTTTCCCTTTCCTCTTTTTGCTTTTTTAATCTTTCCGCAACTTCATCTTTCTTTTTCTTTAATTCTTCTTCTTTTGCTTTTAATTTCGGGTCTACTTTGGCTATTAGTTCTTCGTCAGATACTTTACTAGTAACAGCATCACCAGCAGGGCCTGTACTTTCTGTACCAAAAGGAGCCTCACTAGTCCCAGTACCACCAGTATCTGTGCTTCCCACAGGATCTTCATCCATAAATGAAGGTTCTTTAGGGCTATCATCTGTATCTCCACAAGAAGCGAATAAGCATAAAGTTAAACAAGCAACTAAACAGAGTTTGAAGCAAAAATTAAATGAGGGAGTGTTGAAAAAAAGAAACCTATTCATGGTAACTGATTAATTTTTTATCTAAGGAATTGTAAAAAAAATAAATTTATGTTCTTTTACTTGTTTTTTTCCATCTATTTTCTTGTAAAAACATTACACAATCTAACTATGGTTATAATTAGATTAAATCATACTCTTACATCTCATTTAGTAACAGCTAAAAAATAAACCGCTATCTTCTTGTTGGTTAATTGGCAGTTATACTTCGTTAAAAAGCTCCTCGCCGATGCTGCGAGCTACAAATTAACTGAACAAACATGCCTAATTTATTTTTTGCTTGTTACTTAGGAAAAAATAATGACGTACCGAAATGCAAATTTATTTGATCACTACTCCTAAGTAATAGTAAAATATGGGAGAATATTTTTGAGGAATAGAATTTGACGCTTTTTGAGCTCAAAAAACCCAACTAAAATATTATGCTAGTCATTTTTTACCATCACCTAAAACAGTAATAATTCTAATTTACTTTTTACTAGGACAATAACGCATACAGTTTGTCAGCAAAAACAATATACTATACATTAACTATTTAATTAAAACATCTTTCAAATAGTCTAATGGATAATCAATCACATCTTCTTAACTAATCTATCTATTATCCATTAGACCATTTATATTATATGGTATAAAGCGATTATAGTCAACTTTGTACCTATCACATAATTTATCACTTTAAATTATACCCTACCCTAAGGAACAGTCAAAAAATAATTGTACAAATTTTGGTTAGGGAAATTTGTACAATTATTTTTCACTCGTTCCTAAAATAATGGTACTTCAATAATTTAATATTGTTTCACTATTTTATTTTATTCTTAGGAATTCGTTTGTCTTTAAGTGATAAACTGGTCACTTTACCATCACCATCTGTTTCAACACCTGTGATCGTAATATCTTTAGCAACCATCTTAAGAGTAGTCATATAAGCCATAATACTCTTCTTCTTGGTTTTTCCTTTCTCATCAGTTATGGTGACTACTTTAGCTTTAGGGTCAGCGAAACCATTTTTTACTGTGGCAATCAGCTCTTTTCTTTTCCCCTCATCCATACCTGGCTTAAACTGGTTCAATGCTTTTTGTAAATTTCCTTTATCAAAAGACATCTTCTTAGGTTCAGGTCGAGCTGTTGGTTTAGCTATAGTCTCTTCTTTTTTCTCTTCGGCTTTAGCCTCTCCTTCTTTAGCAGCATCTCCTTCCTTGGCTTCATCGGCTTTGGCATCACTATCACCTTCTTTCCCCTCCTTTTCCTTGGCTTCATCAGCTTTAGCATCTCCTTCGGCTTTAGCTGCATCACCCTCTTTCGCTTCAGCTTCAGCATTATCACCTTCTTTAGCTGCTGCATCACCTTCGGCTTTGGCTGCATCAGCAGGCTCATCTGATTTTGCTTCAGCTTTCGCATCTGCTGCTGTATTATCAGCAGTTTGTACAACTTTAGCCTTATCAGCTTTGGTTGTTTCGGTACCTTTTTTAGTAGTCGTAGCAGTTTCAGACGAACCACAAGCGGTAATCAAAAAAGCCGCACATAAACATAGGATTAGAGATTTCCAGGACTTCCAAAAGAAACTATTAGTCATTTTTTTTTGCATGGTCAATTGGATTTTTAGGTTTTGTATAATGAGTTGTTTGGTAAAATCTTTTCCATGCTACGGTGCATCTTCTCATTATTCTATGCTTATTCTAACCAATAATTGGTAGAAATACTACTACTCTCCAAGTTCAAATATAATTCCGACTTCAATACCTAAACCTCTAAGATTAATTCCTGAAGCAATTTCTTGCGGAACATCTATTGTTGTATTATAGGACACTTCGCCTGCTCCAGTTTGTGTGATCTCAATAAAGTCAGCTGAACTTACTGCATTAGCATCAGAGCCACCCGAACCACTAAATGCAAATACTGGATTGAATCCCATTGTATAGTTCAAGCCTAGTCGAATATGGAAACTCTCACTTGCTGCATAAGCCAAGCCACCTGAAACAGTACCAATTAAAATTAATGGACTCTGATCAAGTGTTTTTGCAGTATTGAACTGGCCATTATATAGGTTGTATTTGTCAAGATACTGTGTTTCCGCAGGGTTAAGTGGTTCCCCATCACTATTTGTAAAACCTGTCAGATCATAGGTTAGCGCCTCTTCTTCGCCATTAATCAAAACAACATTTCCAGTACTACCTCCTAATGTACTACTGTTGTAAGTATTATAAGCATTATAATTTCCATCAATAGCAAGGTTTCCATCACCAACTATAAGAGAGAAAAAGTCAGCTCGCACGCCTCCACTCACATAAAAACCCAAGTTACTATCCTCTTTTAATGGTCGCTTATAATCAACATGCAAACCAAGTCCTATATTGTCAGAATTAAAACTACCTTGGTGATTCGTATGATTTAGGTTACGTAACATATCATCACCATCAACATCACCACCATCATTTACTCTATGCGCTATATCATCAATATTCAACCTAGAGCGATATTGTCCATAATGCAAGCTCAGTCCGACTCCCAATCGTTTATTGAAGAAGTAGTAATAGTCTAACTTTCCAAAAAAGGATAATGGTGAAGTTGATCTTCGGTTTGTTTCTTCTACACCAGAAGCAAATAAATCACCATCAAATTTTGGACTTAAAGTGCTTAAATAAGGGCCAACATAAAGTCCAACAAAAGAACCTTTACCCTTTGTATCACCAATCACCTGTGCCCAATCGGATTCTTTCTTCTTTTGTTCCTTATCCTTCTTTTCTTTACTAGCAATAGGATCATCAAATTCAAAATCCTTTGGCTTTTTCTCTTTCTTCGGCTTCTTCTCTTTCTTCTCAGAAGGATCAGGTAAATTATACTCTATATCTTTATCTTTTTTCTTTTTCTTTTCGTCAGGCATAGGAATATCTAAATCCCACTCATCCTTCTCTTTCTTCGGCTTTTTCTCTTTTTTCTCTTTCTTATCCCCACCACCTATATCAGGAATCTCTGCAATAACATCATCTGCTTTCTTCTTACCTTTTTTCTTTTCTTTTTCAAGATCAGGAAGATCTACAGAAAAGTCATCATCCTTTTTCTTCTTATCCTTCTTTTTCTTTCCACCTACATCTGGAATATCAGGGAGGTCTACAGAAAAGTCATCATCCTTTTTCTTCTTATCCTTCTTTTTCTTTCCACTTCCTAAATCTGGCACATCAGGAACTTTAGGTGTTGCAGGTACTTTTATATCAGTTCCTTTTTTCTTCTTGTCCTTTTTCTTCTTACCTTTTTTATCATCCTCTCCAAAACCTCCTGCTGGAGGGACATCAGCTACCATAGCAGCAAAATAGTCCTCTGGATTAATAGAGGAATCATAGGCTTTGATTGTATAGATTTTACAATCAGAATAACCATCATCACAACCAATAACGAAGCTTAATTTAGTATCATAAGCACTTAAGTAATTACCATCATTGGTAAAACCTTCCATCGTTTTTGTTGCATCGACTCTCATCACATAGCCTGAACCAGTTGTAATCACATCACCATAATCTGCATCTTTGACAAATAAGGTGATTCCTTCAGGAAACCAAGCAGAGGCTGTAATAAGGTAATCTTCAATTCGAACTTCACTATCAGAATATTCTGGTTTACTTAAATCATTGTAAACCATAGCATTATCACTAGCAAACAATCCCTTGAACTGTTCTACATATTCTTCTGAAATATAACGGCTCGTTTCTGTTAAACTACCAAGTTGTTCATATTTTGCTAAGACTTCCTCTGCTTTACCACGCATTTGATCTTGTGCAAACAGAGAGGTCGTCAACAATAGCAGTAAAGCCAAAATGGGTAATTTTCTGCTCATGTTAAAGGCTTTTAGAGGGGTGAGTGACAGAATTTGAATTAATGAGTATTCAAATCACCATGAAATTCAGTTTAATAATGATTCATTTTTTTTATCATTATCTTCTACACACAATAAAGGGTGATTTGAATATCATGAAGTAGTCAAAAATTATACTTAATTTGAAATGCTATTGATATTGATAAATAAATATCAAATCACTTGCTTTTTTATCATTATTACTGAGGAACAAGTGAAACATAAGTTTATAAATTTTTCACTTGTTCCTAATAATCTCTATACTGTTATTGATTGTTTTTTTACCAACTCCAGTATTCTATCTGATTTTTACTTTCGTTTTTATAAACTAGACTCTTCTTTTTACCAGAGCTTCCATTCCGTTTAACCACCAATTCTTCATGTTTTGCTTTATGCTTCTTCACTTCACCTTTAGCATTTTCCACTTCTATTACATCTCCCTTATTGACTACTTTTACTGTAGTACAATCATCACATTTCAAGTCCTCTTCTACAATTGGCTCATTGTTTTTATCGAAACTAAAAACCACTAATCTTTTATCGTTCTTCACTTTATTGGAAAAGATGCAAGCAAAACTTTTCTGAGAATAATTATCCATACCAAAATCGACAATGTGTAAATTCTTGTAAGTAATTAATTCTCCTGTCGCTGACTTAGTAGCAATACTGCTTTCATACTTCCACTCTTCAGGGTCAAGTCCTGTCATTCCAAAATAATTACGCATCGCATCTACATGGCTTTGTTTAACAGAACCTAGGTCATTAGAATTGGCAAAGAATGTACGTGCTGAAGGACCTTCATAGCTTCCAATCTTAGGTTTCGCCCCATTTTTACCACCACTACTACCGCTACTATCATCTCCACCACTTAAGAACCAAAACCCACCAGCTCCTAACACCAATAATCCCAATAAGGCTCCAAGTAATAATGGCAATTTACTACCTCCTTTCTTCTTAGCTTTCTTTTTAGGAGGCGGTGGAGCAACATCTACTAGATCATCTTCTACAGCATAACCATCATTATCATGTTGACTTTTATCTTCAACCACGTAAGGATCTTTGACATCTCCATACTCACCTGCTGAATAAGCATCCCCTTCCTCATAGTCAGAATCTCCAAAATTAGCTGCCCCAATCAATTCTGTACGATGGGTATATTGTTCTGAAACAACTGGTTCTGGATCTATATAATCATCAATAGGATCATTATCAAATACTGGAGGATCATTATAATTAGCTCCTCCACCATCTTGATATTGTCCTCCTCCAGTATTATTGACAGGGTAATTCATCGGCTGATTACCCATTACCTCATCTAGATTAGGTACCCGTTGTGTACTATCTTCAGGTGGCGGCTGTTGCCCTCCACCAGCATACATTCCAGAGTTGTTATTGTTTCCATACATCCCAGAATTACTATTCCTATTATTTCCATACATTCCAGAATTATTACCCTGTTGTTGTATATGGTTAGGCGGCATTGCATTTCCATCTAAATTCCAGTAACCATTTTTAAGGTAAAAACGTCCCCAATCATCTAGATCATCTGCTGTAGGCCTTTGCTCTGGCTCAAGTCGCATACATCGCATTACCACTTCATTCAAGTCTCGACTATATTTATTTGGAATAGGAGGTATGATGGCTCCTTCTTGTATTGCACGTCCCATTTGCTCAAATGGCAAACTACCTGCGGTCACTTCATACAGCGTAGCTCCGAAAGAGAAGACATCACCAGAAGGAGCAGGAACACGAATATTACTTTCGGGAGGCGCAAATGCTGGAGTAAAAGAAGTATATTTTTGATCACTAGGCGCAGATGCCATATTGTGCGCCATTGTTCGTCTGATTCTTGTGCTAATCCCAAAATCACCTAGCACAAAGGTCGTTGAGTCATAAATTAATATATTTTCTGGCTTTATATCTTTATGACATAATCCTTTCCTATGTACATAGGCTAATGCACTACCTATTTGATGAATGATTTTTGCGACTTCTGCTTCTGAAAATTCATGTCGATTAACCAACTTTCGCATTAAACTTCCATCTGAACAATAGTCCATAACCAAATAGGGAGATCCATTATAGACATCGAAGTGTTTTGCATTTAATAAGTTGGTATGTTTCAACTGGCTAGGAAGTGCATATTCATTTCTAAAAATTTGTATCCCATCTTGATCCATGCCCTTATCTGGCGCATAAATTTTGATGGCTACAATTGTATTACTTGCTAATGTATCTTCTGCCTTCCATACTTCCGCAAAAGCACCAGTTCCAAGATGTTTCGTTAAACGATAACGCTTGGAGAAAACAGTATTGGGATTCAATAATGGCATCTAGAGTATCTTTATTTTTTATGATTAGTCTAGTGATTTTTTATAGCTTCTGGCTAAATATAACCACAAATATATTTATTAATGTGTTGAGCAATTTAACTTTAAAAGTGAGTAGATGGCCATGATTGACA
>JAHDFT010000023.1:7995-21239 GCA_020628015.1 Bacteroidota bacterium | reverse complement strand
GATTGAAATTTTCTTACCAATATTTTTCGCTTTTTCATAATAATATATAGCCTTAGTATAATCCATCATCAATTCATAAACAATACCTAAATTATTATAGGATAGAGCAACATTTGTGTGAAAATTACCCAAAACTTTTAACCTTCCTTGCAAAGCCATTTTATGAAAAGCAACAGCTTTATCAAAAAACTTTAAATTCTGAAAGCAATATCCCAAATTATTTAGCGACTGAAAATACTCAATATGCTCTTCCCCTAAAACTTCTCTTCTTATGGCTAAAGCCTTCTCATGATAGGTAATAGCTCTTTCAAAGTCCCCTATCCGTGCAAAACTGTGACCTAAATTATTATAAACTACTGCTAATAATTTTTCGTCTATCAATGATGATTTTTGTAAGTTTTCTAATGCCAGTTTATAATAATATTGCTGACGAATATAATCGTCTTTTCTTCCATAAACCCCTCCTATCAAACAATAGGACTCTATAATACTTGAATCGCCTATAGGTAAAGTTATTTCCTTAATTATTAAAGCTCTATATCCATTAAGTAAAGCCAATTCATATAACCCAGAAACAATATACAAAATACCTAAATTATTCAATAAATCTGCAAAGGCTAAATAATAACGCTCTACATCCTCATCATTTGCAACATTACTAAAAAAAACACTTTCTGCTACAATAACTAATTCAGAAGCTTTATCATATTCAGATAGATAAAAGTAGCTTGAAATTAAACCATTATAAGCATTTAATAAAGAAGTCCAGTATTTATGAGACTCATAAATATTTAATACCTTATTATATTCAGTTATAGACTTAGTAAAATCACCCTTAGCAAGATACTCATCTGCTATCCTATGTATCTCTAAAGCAGTACCTAAATTATTCATAACAATTATAAAAAGTTGTTCTATTTTTTGCAAACATTAAGAATACAACAAAGTAGATTATTAAACTATAGCTTGTACTTAAAAGAACAACTAATTCATTGATTATAAGTTCATAGACAATATCTATTACCTTCCTCAAAAAATCCCCCTCACCCCAACTCCCCAACCTTCTCCCTCAACCAATTCACATTCGCAATATTCGGTGTATCTGCAATTGCAGTTTGGAGCTGCTGCCATTTCTTTCGCAAATCTGCGGCATCTGCATAAGCCTGATCACTCTTGATTTTATAAGCCTTTTGGGTAAATTTCAACAAATTCAGATAACTATCCTTCTGGTATTTAGGAATTAATTTCGTCCGAATCATATAGATTTTTACCGCATCAACCAAAGAAAACAAAGCCTCTGTCTCCTCTATTTCGTAGTAGATTTTTAGTAATAAACTCTTGGTTCCCAGATAATAAGACACATCATTTAACTCCACTTGTAATAGCCGTTCCATCGCTTCTTGATAGCGTTTTTGTCCATAATAAAGACTAGCTAAATTATAGTAATAGGCATTTTCCTTCTCCTCTGGCTTTAAATAATCCTTGTATTCCTCTACAAAATGAATCGCCCAATCGAATTGGCGTAGGCGTAGACCAACTGTAACAATATTTTTAAAGTTCCACTGAGACATTACCCCATTCTCAATCAATAAAGCCTTATCTAGTAATTGTTGATAGAGTTGTAACAGTTCGTTCAAATAAGCAGTTTGCCCACTATTGATTTTGAGGACACAGTAATTTTGAGCGTAGGCATAAAGTTCTTGCGCTTCTTGTTTGGAAAAATTGGTTGAATGTTTTTCTAGGAGTTGAATTAGTTCTTGATAATACCTTTCTTCCTCATGATTCAAAAGCGTCTGTAAAATTTGATAATAAACCATCACCGCAGGATAATCCTTCAAATAATCCATATGCTTGCAGACAAATTGCATGACCTCCTCCATCATCCGATACTCATACTCTACTTGAATCACTTTCTCCCGATTCACCATTTCACAACAAAAACGCAGTTTGGAGGCTAAATAATAGAGGTCAAAATAATCCACCCGCCTTTGTAGGCTCTCATCCTTGGCTCTTTTTCCTTTTTCATCATAAAAACGGTCGGCTTCTTCTTCAATTAGATATTGCTCCCAGAAAAAATGTCGATCTTGAAGAGCTGCTGTTTCTGCCTCTCGCCTTCCTGCTTTCAAGCCTCTTTGAAAATGCTTTTCTAAACCTCGTTCTCGCCATTCTTGGAGTAAAAATTGCTTTTGAAGGTGGGGATGCTGACTTAAACGTTGTATCACTAAAAATTCTTCCAATAATTTATATAAATCCGAAATCAGATTATTAATTTTTAGTTGGTGATACTTACTTTTAGGAAATAAATGCCGATACACAATTTCCTTTGTGAGCCTTTTGTGTTCTAAATTAGGATAATATTTCCCAATGTATTGAACCAATTCAAATAATTTCTGATTTTTTCTAAGGCATACGCCTTCTACATAATTACAAAAGGCTTTCCATTCCTTTTTATTAATGGTATTTAATGCCGTAATGAGCAGGGATTGATGCATGGGTTTGAACCTTGATTAATAATTGGATTAGTCAGTTAGTTGTGTATTAAAACAAGAGACAATTTTGCTATAAAAAATGTTATAAAAAACTATCAATCAACATTTTAATACACAAAATACATCCTTTTTTTGCTATAAAAAAAGAATACTTATAAAACACTTAAATAATGTTGAAAAAAGCAGCTATCGTAACAGGAGTTAGTCGATTAAAAGGCATAGGAAGAGCGATTTGTATAGCACTCGCCCAGAAAGGCTTTGACATTTGCTTTACCTATTGGTCTGCCTATGACAAAACAATGCCTTGGAGTATCAAAGAGGAGGAGCCAGAATTGATTCAAAAGGAAATAACTGCGCTTGGAGTAAGATGTGAAAAAATAGAACTTGATTTGGCTAGGGAAGATGCTGTTCCGACATTGTTGAACTATGCAACAAAACAACTAGGAACAATACATGTATTAATCAATAATGCGACTTATAGTACGCAGACTACCGTAGATAATTTTTCTGGAGCCGAATTGGATCGGCATTATGCGGTTAATGTAAAAGCAGCGACTTTATTGAGTATTGCCTTCATTCGTCAGTTCCAACAGGAAAAAGGGGGACGAATCATTAACCTTTCTTCAGGACAAGCACTAGGGGCGATGAGTGATGAGATTGCTTATGCGATGACTAAGGGGGCGATGGATACTTTAACTTATACGCTCGCTCCTAAAATAGCCGCTAGGGGAATTACGATTAACTCGGTCAATCCTGGTCCAACAGATACAGGTTGGATGGATGCTGATTTGGAAGCCGAGCTATTACCTCGCTTCCCTATGAAACGTATAGGAAAACCAGCAGATGTCGCTCGACTTATTGGTTTCTTAGTGAGTGAGGAGGCAGAATGGGTGACAGGACAAATTATTCATTCTGAAGGAGGATTTATTAGATAATTGTTTACTTCACCTCCCCCAATTCCACTACCTTCCTTTCTGATGACTCAAATAAGATGCCATTTCTCGCCCTCAGCGTCACCAAAGGCTGAAGGTCAATATCTTGATTGGCCTGTAACTTAAAATCAAAACGTCTAGCCATTTGTGCTAGAATGAGTTGCATTTCCATTAGGGCAAAATTATTTCCTATACATAATCTAGGACCACCACCAAAGGGAAAATAGGCTTTCTTTTGAACACTTGTAAAATGATCTGGATGAAACCGATCAGGATTAAAGACATTCGGATTTTCCCAATAAGCAGGATTTCTATGCACACCATAAATAAACAAAAGGAAAATTTGTCCCTTTTTTACTTGGTAACCATTCAAATCATCATCCCCTAATGCCAAACGATCTACCGCCCAAGCAGGTGGATACAAACGCAAGGTCTCTTGTACCACTTGTCTACAATAGGTCAATTGCATCAAGTCTTCAAAATTAATATCCTTTTTATCACCTAATACCCGTTCTGCCTCTGCTCGCACCTTCTGCAACACTTCTGGATGCTTAGATAATAAATACCACATCCAAGTCAAACCATTTGCAGAAGTTTCGTGTCCAGCTACAAAAAGAATAAGACTTTCATCCCTTAATTGTTGTTTGGTCATGCCTTCTCCTGTATCTTCATAACGCACCTCCTTCAACATATCCAATAAATCATCAAACTTTTCATCCGTTTTCAAACGTTCATCAATCACCTTAAAAAGAATAACATCTGAGCCAGTCGCCAAATCATCATAATACTTCTCCTTACCTATCAACTTAAACCACCAGACCAAATAAGGTTGACGCACTTTACGGACAAAATATTTTTGCACCTCAGCCACTATTTCCCCTACTTCCTCTAATTCCTCATCACTAAGGCTTGTACTAAACAATGATTTGGCAACAATTTTAAAGGTTAATCGAGTCATTGCCCAACTCATATCAAAAGGCTTTTCCTTGTCGGTTTCTGTTTTAAATTCTCCATTGAGAAAATCCTCAATTTCTTCATTCATCAAACCCACTAAAGCACTCAATCTTTTACGATGAAAACCAGGCTGAATCAAACGTCTTTGACGCAACCAATAAGCCCCATCAGTAGTCAATAAACCAGAGCCTACATACTGCTTCAATCCCTTTAATTGCACATCAGATTTCGTATAGTTTTTATTATTTTTTTGTAAAACATGCTTAATATAATCTGCATTATTGGTGACAACTATCTGTTCACCACCAACCACATTAATCCCAACAATATCTCCATTATTGGCGATTGCTTTTTCAAAAATAGGTATCGGATTCTTAACCGCTTGCGGAATATTTCTAATCGTTTTGTAAAATGGGATAAAAGGAATCTCTTTCATAAATAATAAATGTTGATTGATGTATTCACATATAAAATCACAAAGTCCTAGTATTAAAATAAGCTATATTTTATTACTAGGACTTTATTTTTTATTATAATGGATTGACATTATTGCAATATATGAACAAATCAACAATCTGCAAAATAATATTTATGAATATCCATCATTAAACCACTTTCGGCTTTTCTTCCACTTTATTCATCACCTTTGTTTGATGACGAATAGACTCCGTATGGATCGAATTATAAACCTCTGTCATAAATTGTCCAGTCAATCCATGCTTTTCTCCTTGCTCACTTCTATGTTGAATAATATGATCCCAACGAGTAGGTTGTAAAATCTGAATACCATTTTCTTTCTTCACTCGCCCAATTTCCTGAGCAATCTTCATTCTTTTACCCATGATTTCAATAATCTCATTATCTACTTGGTCAATCTCTGTTCTCAAATCCTCCAATGTATTCAATAATACCGCATCATCTTTACTTTGATCTCTCAATACCAAGCTATTAATAATTTCCCCACATCTTTCTGGAACAACCTGTTGCTTCGCATCACTCAAAGCCTTACTAGGATTAATGTGCGACTCAATCATTAAGCCATCAAAATTCAAGTCCATTGCCTTTTGAGCCACATCTTGTAAAATATCTCTTCGGCCACAAATATGACTCGGATCACAAATAATTGGCAAATCTGGAATTCGTCGCTTCAATTCAATCGGAATTTCCCATTGAGGATTATTTCGATACTTACTTTTACCATAAGTAGAAAATCCTCTATGAATACCTGCCAATTTGGTAATTCCTGCTTGATTCAATCGCTCCAAAGCCCCCATCCATAAGGCTAAATCTGGGTTAACTGGATTCTTCACCATCACAGGAATATCCACCCCTCGCAATGCATCCGCAATTTCTTGAACTGCGAAAGGGTTAACCGTCGTTCTAGCACCAATCCAAAGAATATCAATCCCCATTCTTAGGGACTCATAAACGTGTTTTACATTCGCCACCTCTACACAAACAGGTAATCCAGTCTCTTTTCCTGCCTGCTTCAACCATTTTAAGCCAACACTACCAATACCCTCAAAACAATTTGGGCGAGTTCTTGGCTTCCAAATACCTGCTCTCAAAATATCGACTTTATACTTTGCCAATCGACGGCAGGTTTCTAATACTTGTTCTTCACTCTCTGCGCTACAAGGTCCAGAGACTACAACAGGTCTAGTGAAACTCATTTCACCTGTGTATAGTGGTGCAATATCTAGTTGTACATTCATGGTTTTATTAATTTATTATGTTATAATTATATAGTTTATGTATTGATTGATTAATTAATTTCAATGAAGCTCAATTAAGCCTCCTTATAGGTCGTATTCACTCGCTCTACATGTGGCGTATCCAAAACCCTACGAATCGTGTTCGCTTTTCGCATTTCCGTTTCTAATTCAGCAAACTTATTCTCTGCAATCAACTTACGCCACAATTGCAATTGCTCAATATAAGTATCCATCACCTCAATGACATGCGTACTATTTTGCTCAAAAATCTGCGACCACATTTTAGGCGAACTCTTTGCCAAACGTACTGTAGAGTCAAAACCACCCGAAGCAAGGTTAAAAATAGCTGTTTCGCTCTTTTCCTTCGCCAAAACCGTATTCGCCAGTACAAAAGAACTAATGTGAGAAATATGAGACACATAAGCGGCATGGAGGTCATGTGCCATTGCTTCCATATAAATCAAACGCATATTGAGCGCATTGTACATCTCTCGTACCAAAGCAATCGCCGATTCATCACTCCCCTCCTGATCACAAATAATCGCTACTTTATGGTCAAACAATCCATGAAAAGCCGCTTTAGGACCAGAATGCTCTGTACCTGCCATTGGGTGAGATGCGACAAACTGCTTGCGCTTGGGATGTTCTGCTACTTCATGTATCATTTGATATTTAGTAGAACCCATATCTGTCACCACCGTTGCTTCATCTGCATAATGTAATATTTTGGGTAATAATTGAATGACCGCATTAACTGGGGTTGCCAAAACAACCAGTTGAGCCAATTCAACAGCCGTTTGTAAATCTTTAATTTCATCCACAATCCCCATTTCTAAAGCAATGGTTTCATGCTCCACGCTCCTATCTACACCAATAATATGGCTGGCAAAACCTCTTTCCTTTAAATCGAGCGCTAAAGACCCTCCAATGAGTCCTAAGCCAATAATACTTACTATCATGATTGTATCTTTAATTTTATATCTTCTGATTAATATCCGCAATTCTCCGTCTAGCCTCCTCCAACTGTGCTATTTTAGAACAAAGGGAAATCCGAATATAACGCTCGCCAGCAGAGCCAAATATAAAGCCAGGAGTAATGAATACATTAGTGCTATACAATAATTCATCTATCCAAGTTTCTACATTTTCTACTCCATCACCTACCTTTGCCCAAATAAACAAGCCCACTTGATTTTCTGCATAAGTACAGCCCAATAAATCTAAAATGGCTTGTGCAGCTTTTTTTCTTTTTTGGTAAACTTTATTTTGAGCAGCAAACCACGCTGGTTGATTACCTAAAGCAGCAATGGCTGCTTGTTGAATCCCTAAGAACATCCCCGAATCCATATTACTTTTCACCCGCAAAACCGACTGAATATAGGCCGCTTTCCCCACTAACATCCCCACACGCCAACCAGCCATATTATGCGATTTACTCAACGAATTTAACTCCACACAAACATCCTTAGCCCCTTCTATTTGTAAAATACTCTTAGGTTCATCATTCAAAATCAGGCTATAAGGATTATCATTGACAACCAGTATTTCATGTTTCTTAGCAAAAGCAATCAAACGTTTAAAATACTCTGGATCAGCATCCGCCCCTGTCGGCATATTCGGATAATTGACCCACATAATTTTCACCTTTGTCAAATCCATTGCCTCCAATTTCGCTAAATCTGCCTGCCAATTAAGGGATTCTTCTAGCTGATAAGTTTGGATACTTGCCCCAACCAATCTGCTTACAGAAGAATAAGTTAAATAACCTGGATTTGGTACCAGTACTGCATCCCCTGGATTCAAAAAAGCCATTGAAATGTGCATAATCCCTTCCTTAGAACCAATCAAAGGCAGAATTTCTTTATCTGGATTCAAGTTGACCCCATACGTATCTTGATACCATTTAGCCTTAGCCGTTCGTAAAGCAGGAATGCCAATATAGCCTTGATAACCATGAGCATTATCCTGTTGAGCTGTAGCAATAACAGCCGCTATAGCTGCTTCAGAAGGTTTGAGATCGGGATTACCAATTCCCAAATTGATTACTGGCCTGCCCTCCGCCATCATTTGGCGAATCTCTTTTAACTTGCGAGAAAAATAATATTCAGGTACATTTTGTAGGCGATTAGCTGTGGGTATGATCATGGTGCTTTTTTTGAAATCGTCAATAATCGGTTGATGTACTATTTTTAAATCGTTCGGTGCTTAATTCCTGTTCGATACTCCCCTAGAATTTTCAAAGCTTGTATATAGGGCTTTGCTGCTACTAAACACTTTTGATACTCCTCATAATCTTGAAACTCCACATCAATATGAAAGAAATATTCCCAAGCTGTTCCAATAACAGGTAAAGACTGGATTTTAGTCATATTAATATGATGTGCAGCAAAAATCTGTAGCACTTCTAGCAAGGAACCCACCTTATGCGCTAAGTGAAAACAAATAGACGCTTTATTAGGCGTTCTGACTGGTGTTTGCAGTACTTCTTTGTGTTGCAAAACCAAAAAACGGGTAAAATTGCGTTTGTTGGTTTCGATACCTGCGGCAAGAATATTAAGGTGATAATGTTCAGCCGCCAAACTACTGGCAATTGCACCGATTCCTTTCGTTCCTCCTTCACTAATTTGCTTCGCACTCAAAGCCGTATCCTCCATTTCCGTCAATTTAATGTGTGGATACTGGTCAAAGTATTGATGACATTGTAGAATCGCCATAGGATGCGAACGCACTTCCCGAATTTCATTGATGCTCTGCCCATTACTCACCAACAAATTATGCTCAATTCGCAAATAAACCTCACCAATAATTCGTAGATCAGAATCTCGCAGTAAAGCATAATTGGGTAAAATCGTTCCTGCTACTGTATTTTCTATTGCCATCATCCCATAATAATCTGATGCTTGCTCAAAAGTGCGAAACAATGCTGGGAAGGTCATACACTCTACCGCTTGGATTACCTCTCGTTCTCCAAAATATTTAAAGGAAGCAATTTCGTGAAAAGAACCTTTGATCCCTTGTATAGCTACTCTCATATCTAATTCAAATTCATATAATCATTATGACTATTCACATACCTTCATAAAAAAATCCCGACTTGCCATACAAGTCGGGATTTTTTTTTCAAGCAGGAGTCACACACAAAGTTTACCTAGCCGACTGTATTGGTCGATTATTCCAAAAAAAATAAAAATAATAAGTACTGCTATATGTGTGACAAATAATCATTTATGACTTTTAATTATTTTCTAGTAAAAATTATACAATTGACAATCAACATTCCTGTATATTATCAATTACGCAATAAAAGTAAAACACTTCTTCCACTTTCGCAAACATTTTTCGCATAAAAATGAAAAAAACATATTAACGAACGCTTGTAAGTAGAAGAAACAAGATTCTATTATCAACTACATTAAACCATCCCGAAATCAAATAATCTCTTATAAATGTTGCATGTCCTTAGCAAAAAATCTTCGGAATTCATTTTAAGTTATTAATTTTGTGGCCAATTATCCAACAAATCAATAACAAGTTAGACAATCATTGAATATGACTCGTTATTGGACTTAAAAAAGCTAAGTATGCCGATCTATTTGGACAATGCAGCCACTACTCCACTCGACAAAGAGGTACTCGATACCATGCTTCCTTATATGACCAGCAAATTTGGCAACCCATCATCAATACATGGTCTAGGAAGGCAATCAAGGGCAGCAATTGAACGGGTGAGAAAAGAAATCGCCAAATTTTTAAATGCTTCTGTAGGAGAAATTTTTTTCACCTCTGGCGGCACCGAATCCAATAACCTAGCACTTTGGGGAGCGGTCAAAGATTTGGACATCCGATACTTAATCAGCTCACCTATCGAACATCACTGCGTTTTACACACCTTAGCAATCCTGCAACGATTATTTAATATCAAGGTAGATTTTGTTCAACATTTACCCAATGGACATGTTGATTTGGCTCATCTGGAACAACTCCTCAAAAATGCGCCAAGTCAAGCATTAGTGTCTTTAATGCACGTTAATAATGAAATCGGTAATGTATTAGATTTAATGGCCGTTTCTAAACTGTGTCAACAATACAATGCGCTTCAACATACAGATGCGGTGCAATCGTTTTGTTTTTATCCACTAGATGTACAAGCATGTCCGATTCACTTTTTAACAGGTTCTGCTCACAAATTTCACGGACCTAAAGGCGTTGGTTTTATTTACATCAATAATGATCATAAAATCTCCGCATTAATGCAGGGTGGCTCACAAGAAAGAAATATGCGTTCTGGAACAGAAAATCTATATGGAATTGTAGGCATGGGCAAAGCTGTTGAAATTGCTAAAGTAAATATGGCAACTCACCACGAACAAATCCAAACGCTCCGCAATTATATGTTGGAGCAATTATTAATCGCCATTCCAGATATTAGTTTCTTGGGAGATCCACTAGGAAACGGACACTACAAAATTTTGAATGTCACATTTCCACCAAGTCCTTATACCGATTTAATGCTTTTAAATCTTGATATATCAGGAATTTGTGCTTCAGGTGGCAGTGCTTGTAGCTCTGGTGTTGATGCAGGCTCACATGTTGTTAGTCATTTAAAACAAAATGAAACTGTGACCAACATTCGCTTTTCCTTGTCAAAATTCAATACTAAGGAAGAAATTGATACCCTAATAACGACTTTGAAAAAAATTTTACATCTCTAAATAGTGGTAACAATTCACACCATTATTTAAAAGTAGAAAAAAGTATACTATAAAATATACTTGGTTAGATTATTTTATTATCCAATAATGTTTTATAATGCTTCTACTAAAATGTAAACCCTTACATCCTATAACTATGAAGAGAACTTTGATTATGCCTACCAAAAATAGGTTCTTATTACTGCTTTTCGTCTTCTTCTCCAGTCAGTTGATGGCACAAAATCTGGTCCCAAATCCCGATTTTGAAGGACAAAATCAATGTCCCGTTGCACTAGACAATATTGGTCTTACACCAGGAGGATTAGATCTGATCGATTGGTACTCCCCTACCGATGGACAGCCAGACTATTTCAACCGTTGTGCGCCAGTCATTACCGCAGCAGGTGTGCCTGACAATCTCTATGGTTTCCAACAACCTAGTAATGGAGAAGGCTATGCAGGTTTTACCGCTTATGCGCCCAACAATCTGCGAGACTATTTAACTGTACAACTTTCGGAGCCTGCGCTTGAAGGCAAGGCTTATTGTGTAAGCTTTAATGTAAGTTTAGCCGATGCAACTTACATTGCTGTAGAAGAATTGGGCTTGTATTTTTCTAAAGGACAGCCTAATAATATTTTAAATGGTGGAGTGAATTTGAATTTTACTCCTCAAATTAACAACACCAACGGTATTATTGACAATACCACCGATTGGATCACCATTAGTGGGACATTCTTCCCATCAGATACCATGCGTTGGATCACCATTGGTAACTTCAATGACAATAGCAATACCACTACCTTAGACCTCACCTCTCCTGGTGTTGTCGGTTTTACAGATGTGGGTTATTACTATGTAGACGAAGTTTCTGTAACAGAATTACCAGACATCAATACTACTGTATCTATTGAAGGCAATACAGCAGAAGAATTTGATGAAGACTTATTGGTTTGTGAAGGCGCAACACTAACTTTCACAGCCTCCGCTGGTGCCAATTCTGATTTCAAATGGACGACTTTAGCCGATCCATTTACTGTTATTGATGCAGATAATGAATTTACCACTTCAGTAAATACCGCTTCGGCTTATTTACTTTTTGTAGAAGATGGTGTATGTACTAGACAAGATACCATTAGAGTCAATGTGGCTAAAGTACCTAAAGTTGATTTTGAGGCGAGTGCTAGTTGTGCAGGGTATGATGTACACTTGTTTGATTTATCTACAGATATTATCGGAAGTGCGACTTATCAGTGGGAGTTTTTAGATGCTTCAGGAACGCTTCTTGCTACCGCCAATACTTTTGGTGGTGCTAGTTTCTTGGCTTCAACTGCTGGTACTTATACGGTCAACTTAACCATCAATAATGCAGGAGATTGTTCTGGTACAGCTACGCAACAAATCACCGTATCAGAAACCTGTGATCCTTGTGCGGCAAGTGATCAAATTGCCAATTTGGTGCCGAATCCAAATGTAGAAGCCTATACCGCTTGTCCTACCGAGCTAGGACAATTTAATGCACCTATCGTGGATTTTGCTACACCGTGGTTCCAACCTACCTTTGCTACTTCAGATTTCTTCAATACTTGTGCTGCTGGGACAGATGTTGGTGTACCAGGCAATTATTTCGGTATGCAAAGCCCATTAAGTGGTAATGGTTATTTTGGTTTTTATGCCAAAAGAAGAAATGATTACCGAGAGTATCTAGGCGTACAATTACAGCGTCCATTATCAACAGGAAAACGTTATTGCGTGAGTTATAATGTTAGTTTAGCAGATAGCTCTGGTATTGCCGTTGAGAATATTGGCTTACATTTATCTCAAAATCAGATTCTTAATACCAATACAACAGCTCCACTATTTAGTATTACCCCACAAATTAGTAATACTGGTGGTCCGATAGCAGACAAAAATAATTGGACAAAAATTTCTGGTGTATATACCGCAACAGCCGCAATGAGATGGTTGACCATCGGTAACTTTGCGGATAATGCAAACACCAATTTTACTAGTGTATCAGGTAATTTAGTAGATGATAGTTATTATTATTTAGATGATATTGTCGTTACAGAATTACCAGATCTGACTTTTTCTACAGAACAAAAATTAGAGGCTTGTACAGGTACAAGAGTGAATGTATCTGCGATTGGAGATTACTGTAGCTTCCTTTGGATTGATCCTGTGACAAATGATACTTTGAGTTTGAATAGTAATCTATTGGTGACTAGTGCTGATGCTGGTACGCAGGATTATGTAGTACTTGCGAGTTATGGAGATTGTATTGTTTCAGATACCGTAAGCGTTACTTATTATCCAGTTCCTGAGCCTTCTTTTGAAATTCCATTAGAAAGTTGTGCAGGAACCCTTACTATTTTCCAAGATCAGTCGGCAAATGTTGCTGCTGGTTCTACTTATGAATGGGTATTTGGTGATGGACAATCTTTGGTGAATAACTCTGGTATTGT
>JAHDFT010000023.1:0-7895 GCA_020628015.1 Bacteroidota bacterium | reverse complement strand
GTATCTGTGCCGAATAACTTCTTTGGAGTACAACAAGCACGTACAGGAGATGCTTATATCGGTATGATTGGCTATAGAAACTTAAATGGAGCTATTGTTCCACAAGATCAAGAATACATTAGTACAGAGTTGGAAAATGTTACCCTTGATCCTAGTAAAACTTACTGTGTAAAGATGTATGTGAGTTTGGCAGATAGTAGTGACTGGGCAATTGACCAACTCGGATTCTACTTCTCTAATGGCATTCCTACAGGCCCAATTGCAGGTAATGTATTGCCACAAGTATTTGGCTCAGATATTATTACCAATAAAACAGGTTGGACAGAAGTAGCTGGCGTATTTCAACCTACTACCAGCTTTGATTATTTGACCATTGGTAACTTTACTGATTCTGATAGTGATATTAATAAAGTACAGGTAGGGAATGACCGAGATGGTATCGCTTACTATTATATTGATGATGTATCTATTACAGAAATGTCTGTTAGTGTTACTGGACCAGAAGAGGTAACAGTTTGTGCTGGTGAGGCAATTAATTTAGAAGGTATCACCAATACTTGTGAATTGTACTGGATAGAGGAAGGCAATCCTGATAATGTATTAAGTACAACGAATACACTAAATATTATTCCTACAACTAGTGGTGTTTATCAATTTGTGGGCTCTAATGGTAGTTGTGAGGTCAGTCAATCTGTTCGAGTAAATGTATTGCCATTGCCTCAATTTGACAATCTACCAGAAATCGCCAATGTATGTTTAGGTGATGGTATTGATTTAACCGCAACAGGTTTTGATGCCGCAGTAGATAGCGTTGTTTGGGCTTCTGACATTAACTTTAGCAATCCTATTGGCACACCAACAGCTCCTTTCCATACCAATACCCTTAGCATTACCCCTTCAAGTGATGTGACTTATTATACATTGATTACCAATACAGAAACAGGATGTAGCTATGTTGATTCTGTACAAGTAGTCGTCAATGCTTTACCTGTTGCCAATGCAGGTGAGGATATTATAGCTTGTCCAGGTGAAACACTTCGTTTAGGGGCTTCTGGAGGAGATACTTTTACTTGGACAATGGATCCAGCAGAATATGATGTTGATACGATCCTTTCGGCAACTAATATCGCTGACCCTACTTTGACTATTGGTGCAGACGAAACCTTGACCTTTACCGTAACCGTAGCCAATAGCGCAACGGGTTGTTCCTCTACTGATGAAATAGTGGTTACTGGTCGTTCGGCATACAATATTCCAACTGCTACTTTTGCTATTTGCTCAGGCGACAATACCGTATTGAATACAAGCATTCCTAGTAATGCGCTTATTTATAGCTGGTCGCCTTCTTCTGGCTTATCAGATATTACTGTAGCTAATCCTACTTGTTTTGCAACTACATCTACCTCCTATCGAGTGAACTTTATAGATGAAAATGGTTGTACAGGTCAGGCTTTTGCTTTTGTAGAGGTATTCCCGATTCCTAGTGCAGGGCCAGATATTACCATTTGTAATGGCGCAACTGCCCAACTGAGTGGTTCGGCTGGTGGTAGCCAATATGCTTGGACTTATTTGGACGGTAGTGTGCCTAGTGATTTGAGTGATCCTAGCATTAGAAATCCAATTGCTTCTCCAACAACAACAACTTCTTATTTATTGAATGTAACTTATGCAGATGATAATGGTGGTTGTTCAAGAGCGGATACAGTAGTTGTTTTTGTGAATCAAGAAGGTTTTGCGAATGCAGGTGCTGATCAAGAAATTTGTGCTGGAGAATCTGCTCAATTGAATGCTGTTGGTGGTAATACTTATGCATGGACACCAGGTACAGGATTGAGTAATGCTAATGTCTCTAATCCGCAAGCAAGTCCTACAACAACAACGACTTATACCGTAGAAGTGACCAACTCCATTACAGGTTGTGTCTCGTTTGATGAGGTGACGGTAACAGTTAAACCAGAGGTGAGTGTTGAGCCGAATTTCACCACACCAGATTTAGAAATTCACTGTGCTGATCCTTTCGTTCCTGTTGAAATCTGCTACGAATATGACTATGAAGGTTGTGGCGATATTTTCCCTAAGATATCTACAGAATTAGGTAGTAATATCACCCAGTCTGGAAACTGCTTTACTTATCAAGCTGCCTTTAGTAATGCTAGAACAGATACCGCAACGATTGAAATCTGTACCAATAATCGGGTGTTCTGTGATGAGATTAGAGCAGTTATTGTTTATTGTGACAATCCACCAGAATGGGCGCAAAGTGAAATTAGTGTAGAAGCTTGTCCTAGCTTCCCGAATGTCATTAATCTACCACAGGTATTTGATGAATTAGATGATAGCTTAAACTATGCAATTGTTACCGATGGAGCAAATGGAGCGGCTGGATTTAGTGGCAATACTTTAGTCTATACAACTAATTTACCGAGCTTCTCTGGTCCAGATCAGGTAGTCGTATCGGTTTGTGATACCAATTATCCTTCAGGAGAATGTGATATTTTAACGGTAAACATTAATGTCGTGGCAAATGATGCACCATCATTCAATGTACCTAGTTTATCCTTCTTTACCTTCCAAGATGCTGGATTACCATTCTGTGTAAATCCTACAGACCCAGATGGTGATGCACTTACTTTGAGCATTACACAAGCACCAAGCAATGGTACACTTAGTTTGACAGGTAATAACTGTCTGGATTATGAGCCTAATCTTGGCTTCAATGGTTCAGAAACCATGCGAATCCAAATCTGTGATGATTGTGGTAGCTGCGATGAAATAGAAGTACAAATTAGTGTATTACCACCAAACTTACCGCCTGTTATCAATGATGTATCGGCTGTAACAGAGATGAATACACCAATTACTGTTTGTCAAACTTTCTCTGATCCTAATACTGGTGACGCACTAACGGTTAGCATCCTTTCTAACCCAACATTAGGTATTGTAGGATTAGATGATAATAATTGTGTGTCTTTTGTACCAAATCTTAATGTAACTGGTACAGAAGTAATCGAAGTACAAGTATGTGATGAATTTGGTTTGTGTGCAACAGGTACAGTAACTATAGAGATTGAATTGCCACCTAATGAGCCGCCTGTAGTAGAGAACCAAACATTTATTACAGATTTCAATACGAATATTCTAATTTGTGTTGATGTATTTGAGCCAGAAGGTCAAAGTTATACTTTTGTATTACAGAACTTACCAGTTAATGGTATATTACAGAATACAAGTTTAGATAATTGCTATATCTATATTCCAGACTTTAATTATTCTGGTACAGATCAATTTATCGTTAGAGCTTGTGACCCATTTAATGCCTGTGATGATGCAACAATTACAGTTGTTGTAGAAGAAGGTATAGCAGGTAATTCTTGCCCAATCATTGAATCTGGAACGGCTGATGTCAATCAAGGAGATGCCATTCAGTATTGCTTTGATGCCATTGATCCAGAGGGAGGTGATGTGAATTATTCTATTACGGGTCAAAATCCTCCTTCTCCAAGTGGAGGAATTGCCAAGATTCAAGAAGACGGTTGCTTGATTTATTCTGCACCGAATGTCTATGAAGGACCAGTAGAGATTACCGTACAAGCTTGTGATACAGAAGATCCACCAAATTGCTGTTCGGCTGTATTGACCGTAAACGTTATACCAGTCAATAATCCTCCTGAAGTGCCAGATGTAACCACTACAACAGCACAAGGAGAACCAGTAAGGGTTTGTTTGAATATCATTGATCCAGATAATGATCCATTAACCATTACCGTAATAGATGAGCCTGATAATGGTACTTATAGCATAGATGGTACAGATTGTTTTATCTATACGCCAAATGGACCGTTTATAGGCCCTGATCAAATTGTGGTTCAGGCTTGTGATCCTGAAGGATTATGCGATACAGGAACCATCCTTATCAATGTATTAGATGCTTTAGAAGCTGAGGATGATGGTATTTTTGGAGTAGAAGAAGGCAACCCAACGACGCTCAATATTTTAGCGAATGATACTTATCCTGATGTCAATACTTTAGATATTACCATTACAGATGGGCCAACTAATGGAACAGTAACGGTAAATGCAGATGGAACGGTAACTTATACTGCTGCTGATGATTATACAGGTAGTGATGAGTTTACGTATCAAATTTGTGATCCTGACTTGGGTTGTGAAACGGCTGTGGTGATGGTTGTTGTGGGTAATGACTTGACTGCTGTTGATGACTTCTTTACCACTCCTGTCAATGAATCCATCTTGATTGATGTTATCAATAATGACACTTACCCAGACCCAGATAGTCTGAGGGTTACAATTATTAGCCAGCCTAATGGTATTGCAACAGTAAATGCAACAACAGGTGCAATTACCTACTTGCCAAATCTGGATTATGTAGGTACGGATACTTTGATCTATGAAATTTGTTATCCTAATTTGGGTTGTGATCAAGCAACGGTCGTGATTACCATTGTGGATTATCCAAATGCGGAAGATGATGCAAGTGTTACAGATGAAGATACTCCTGTTACGATTAGCATCTTAGGCAATGACTTTGATCCAAATACTAGTGGCGACTTGACCGTAACGAGTATTTTAGTGAATCCTAGTAATGGTACAGTAGCCATTAATTCTGATGGAACGATTACCTATACACCTAATACTGGTTTCTCTGGTACAGATCAATTGACCTATATTGTTTGTAATAGTATTTATCAAGTCTGTGATACGGCTGTGGTAGATATTACGGTGAACTCGACGGTTTCTTGTGAGGTGAAGGTCTACAAAGCATTAACACCAAATGGGGATGGATTTAATGATGAGTTCGAGATTGCTGGGCTGAAAGGTTGTGGCAGCAACTTGGATAATGAGTTGTTTATCTTCAACCGTTATGGTAATATTGTTTATGAAGAGAAAAACTACGGTGCTGGTAGTTGGTGGGATGGTACTTATCAGCAGAGTGGCAATCCACTTCCTGATGGTACTTACTACTATGTATTAAAGATTCCATCTCAACAGTTCGAGAAAGCGGGCTTCTTTGAGATTTTTGATAATCAGTAATCTTGTGATGATTGCTGAATGATGATACTTGGGCAGGTTCTCACAAAGAACCTGCTCATTTTGTTATATACACCGTAGGGACAAGGCATGCCTTGTCCCAAACCAAATGCAAACACGCCTTGTCCAATTCATTATATACCACAAAACCATGTATTTGGTGTTTGGTATACGATAGATAAGGACAAGGCGTGCCTTGTCCCTACGGTTTGTACACATACCGCACCTCCTCAAAATCATCCTCCAAACGTTTGGATGTCCTTGTCGCTCCATCCCATGTAAAACCAAAACGATCATAAAACCGCCTACTGCCTTCATTTTGGCTCATGACCCAAAGCATAATTGCCTCTTTCGCATCCTTTGTTCGTAAATCATCGACAGCCGCTTTCATCAATTCATAACCAATTTTCTGATGCCAAAAATCAGGATGAACATAGATCCCGTAAATCTCATAAGGCAGCGTTTCTTTAGGATCTTTTGGTGGCCCGAAGGAAACAAAACCGACTGCTTGTTGATCTGCTGTCAACCAGATGTAATTGGTTCTTTGTGTTTGTAAAATAATCTGTCGCCAATTCGCTTCAAAGTCGGCAATCTTTAGATCATTTAGAGTAGCTGCACTCAAAATACCTTGAAAAGCTTTTTGCCAAGCCAAAACTTGGGCTTTAGCAATATCTGGGATGTGTTGGGAAGTTAATTTGACGATCATCTTGCTGTTTTATCGAATGGTGGTATAATAATCTTGTGCTTCATAATTTTCCTTTGTCAAGATATAACGTTTCACCATTTGGAAAAAATTAATCGGCCCTGGTTGGGTTTCATAAGCTTTGATAAAGTCAAAACCCAATTTTGGTAAAGTTTTATTAGGCGCAGGATTCAAAGCATAAGGCTCACAATATAAATGCTTTAATTGGAAATGCTGAAAATAATGAGGAATAGAGGCTTTCAAATAATCCACCCCTCGCCCACGCTGCCGATTATTTGGATTCCATATGTGGAGATGCATATAGGCCGTCGCTCCATACTGGATTTTATTGATATTGGTATGTCCGACAGCTTGATTATTGTATAACCAAATTACATAATAAAACTTTTTGGCTGTATAAGGCTTTTGCAAATCTTCGGCTATTAATTTGATCCAATCTTTTCTTTTTGGGAGCTTGGTAGGATCTGCCCCCATTCCTTTCAAAAAATCGGTGTTTGCGTCGATAAAGTAATCGACGATTAATTCAATGTCTGTTGTATTTTGCATGGGTCTGATGGTTCCGCTCATAATCATTTACTTTATTCGTGGTATATGCTTGAAATAGGATAAAATTGAAAAGTTTGAAGGTTAATATATATTTTGTACCCTTGCTTTTTTATTTTGTTCAATCAGTATTTCCATTTTGATAAAAAGAAATTAAAATAAAGACTTCCCTAGTTCTAAAATATTTGGGGCGAGTACCTTTGCCATTTTTAATTTCGCCCTGAAAGGGCATCAGCATTAGCATAGGGCATCGCCCTATGAAAATGAAGTATCCATTATAAGCCCTGAAAGGGCAAAAGCCGTGTGGATAAGTATATGGTCATCAATCCAATGATGGTTACATAAACTAATTATTTGGCTTTCGCCCTTTCAGGGCTGAATGTATATTTACTTTTATTCGTAGGGCGATACCCTACGCTATTGATTTTGCCCCTTCAGGGCTGAAATAAAAGATAGTTATGCCAAAGATATTCTGCCCCCAATTATCTTAGAACTAGAGAAAACCCAATACATTTCCTCTTGTCCTTAATTTCCTAATGATTTCCTTTTCAACATTAAGAAATTAAGGAAAACATTAAGATCATTAAGGCTTAATGTATTAAAACTACTTAACTCCCTTAATTCTTCTCTTAATTTCTTAATGTTTCCTCTTTTTAAAATAGCTTGATAAACCACATTTCCAGCAAGGCTCAAACATCCCCTACCTCTTTATCTATCACCTTCTCCGCTTCCTCCTTTTTATCCAACATCTTATTCTTCCCCCATCTCTTACGAATCAAATCTAGCTTAAAAAAGTTGAGCAATTGCTTTGGCTCCTTGGCATAGATGGTAATCAAACTACCAACATTGCGATAAGTAGCGACACCCAGCTCCTCCGCAGCCTCTTTGAGCTTTGTCGAAGTATCTTGCACCGCTTGCTCCTGCATTTGTTGCTGATCCCTTTTATTACGCAGGGTATGATAAAAATCTTCCACCTCTTGACGAACATCAACTAAGGCAGGATAGTTCGCCAAAGCCTTTAGGAGCGTGCCGACTTCAACAATCCGTTGATCCCGTCTATTATTTTGAAAAGGTTTACGATTATTAGGTAAAAGGGAGATATATTCAGGAGAAGTTGACTCAAAAACCAATTGAATTTGCATATCCCATTTCCGAATCCACTTGCTCGACAATGCTATCAATAAATTATCAACTTCCAAAGTTTCTGCTTTCCAATAACGATAAGCCAATTTCCAATTTTTATATTGATCTATATAAGTCTCATAAGTCGCTTTATAACTTGTATACACATATTCCAATACAGGGTGATCGTCCTTTTTATTTTCCAATTTAGATAAATGATCACTAGCCAAAACATTCCAATCTTCATGACTTAATCTGGCACTTAAAAAAGGATTATTAGAAAAACTCCAACTATGACGCATCGGCATACTACTTATTTTTTAAAGGTGAGAAATAAGAGTAGCTAAGAAGGGTTAATTTCCTATATCCATCGACAAACAAAATGCCAAAGCAGCAGAGCTTTCGACAAATATCTATCGCTATTGCAATAATTGGGTATTACATTCAGCAGATGTTTGATGCTAGTGCAGTAATTGGG
>JAHDFT010000022.1 GCA_020628015.1 Bacteroidota bacterium | reverse complement strand
TTGGGTAGATGGTTTTGTATCCTGTAAGTCTGATTTTATATCTTGGGTAGATGGTTTTGTATCCTGTAAGTCTGATTTTATATCTTGGGTGGATGATTTTGTATCCTGTAAGTCTGATTTTATATCTTGGGTAGATGGTTCTGTATCTTGTAAGTCTGATTTTGTGTCCTCCGAACTTGATTTTGAGTTGAGATAGTTAGCCTCTTGATTTTCTGACTCTTTAATTAGATTTTTGGGATTCTGTGTTTTTATTGGTGTTCTTAATTCTATTTCTTCTTCTTTTGCTTTTGGATACTTTTCTTCTTTATTAGTATCCCGTTTTATATCTAGTACTTCCTCTTCTTTTTGAGAACTCCTCTCTGTCGATTGATTTTCTTTTCTTTGAATTTGTGTCTCTAAAGTATCTGTTTCATCTGTTATAATATGTTCTGTTTTTGCTACCTTGTCATCTGTTCTATCTCCATCCTTATTATCTATAGTATCTGATGGAGCCACATCTGTTTTAGAAGTACTATCTAAGGTATCATCTGGTTTAAACTCAATAGCTTCTTTAGCAATTATTGGCTCTTCTACTGGTTTAGTTAGTTCGCCTTCTTTAGGTTTTGTCTGTCTATCTTGGGTATTTGTAATGTCTTTACCAATACGCTCAATAAAGTCATCCAATTCCTTTGTTAATGGATTGGAAATATTATCTAAAGCTTCTGGACTAACCTGATCAGTAGTTACATCTTCTACCTTTCCTAATATTTCTTCTGCTTGTTTTAATTGTTCTGCTCTTTGTTCTGTCAAATGTGGCAGCTCTTCTTCTGGTTTTGTTTTTTGTAGGTCTATATTTGATTTTTCTTCAGCTCTCAATTCATCTCTTCTAGCTTGAATCATCAACTGATCATAGATTTCTTTATTTATATCTACAGTTTCCTCATTATTTGGAGTTGTTTTTTTGTCTTTTACTTTCTCTTGGCTCTCTATAGGTTTGCCTATATTTGGTGGTCCTATTTTATCTTTTTTCTCTGCTTTCAAAGCATCTTCTGCATATTTTGGCTTAGTAGGCTCTTCTGTTCTCGCCTGTCCAATATGTGGTAATTTTGTTTTAGGCTTTATTTCTTCTTCCAATTTACCTGTTACATCTTTAGCTTTGGGTATATCTTCAGCCATTGACTTCCTCATCTCTAATTTTGAAGTCTTTTTCTTGGTTTCTTCATTCAATCTGCTCAATCTTCTCTCTTCCGAAAGCTGTTTGATTTCGTCTAAATCAGGTAATGCAGTAGGTTTCCCTCTTTGTTTTTTAGTCTTTGCTTGGGCTTCTTTTTTCTTTTCCGCTTCTGCTTTTTCCTTGTCTAATTTTAATTTTTTGGCTAAGTTTTGTTGCCCTTTTGCAAAAGCACTTTCACTTAATTGAATAGGTGCTTTGAACCAGTTTACAACTTCATCTGGTGATGCTGCATTCATGGATACATCTCGTCCTAAATAATTTTTATCGACTTCTTCTCCTTCAATTTCCTCTAATACATTTAAACTTCCTGGCATCTGTGTAATGGAGTACAATTGTTGCACTATATTAGGCAACTTACTATTCCAATAACTGATACTTTTTTTGTCTTTGGTGATTTCTTTTTGAAACTGTACCAATCCTTCTTTATAGTTCATCCGCATGGAATCAGAGATTTTGTCTACCATATTCATGACAAACAATTCCTCTGTTAAAAAATTCTCACTACCTCCTGTATAAGAAAGTACTGTTTCCCAACAAAAAGTGTCTATTTTTTGCTCTGCTACTTGCCCACCGAACATTTTTTGGGTGATTTCAATCATATCATTCCTCACATTATTTACCCAAGCAAAACTGTATGGGAATATTTTGCGAATGATCTTTTCATTTAATTTACTTGAAAACTGACGACTAATTCTTTCTCGGATAACTTTGTTTCGGCTGTAATAACGGACTAATCCAACAAGTTCATCGGCTTTATTATCGTTAAATAATTTTTCTACCCTTTCCTCTAAAACATCCATTTTTTCATCAACAACCCACCACGGCAGACTCCCAGTACGTATAAAATAATCAATGGCATCAATGAGTTGCTTTTCATTACTAATTTTTTCAATTTCGACTTTTTTTCCAGTCTCTAAATGAGCTTCATGGGCAGGAATAACTTTATCTGGACTAGCAACGCTAGTGATTAATGCAGATCTTAACTTTTGTTCTACCTGTTCAACTAAATCTGCTTCTAAAGTAGCTCGTTGAACATCACCCAAGTCTAACTCCAATTCTTCAATACGTATAATATCATCTGTATCTCCATACTGTTCCAATAATGATTCAATCATTGGGATGATACGAGAGGTAATAATCTCCCCCAACTGTTGTTGTATTTGATAGGAATCTTTATTTGAATAAAGATTAATATTAACAATACTGTTATTAATAATATGTGTTCGTTCTTTAGCCAAAGGACAGTATCTCTATTTTAGGAAAAACTATGTAAATTTATTTAAATTTAATAATACATCTACTATATAGTGGTCATTTTTTATACAATCTATATTCGTTTTTGTTGTCAAATCAAAATTAAATTGCCCAATAATCACTACAAAGTAAATAGCAGCATCTGCTCAGGTAAAGCGGATACTGCTATTTATTTTATTATCAAAGTCATATACAATTATGCCATCTTAGGAACGAGTGAAAAATAAGTGTACAAATTTTGGTTAGGGAAATTTATCACTAGACGAGGCTTTTAACGAAGTATAGTTCAAAATTCGTCAATCAAAGTACAAATTTATTTTTTGACTGCTCCTTAGTCTATTTCATTTCAGCCAACTTTATTTTTAATCTATCATATATGATATTATTAAGAATTTCGTTTCATATGACGAATAATACATCGTTCAGCCTCTGCTCTACTCAACTCAATACCCTGTGCAATATTATACAATTCATTACGAGAATAACCATTGGCAGAACCAGTTTCAATGATATAATATTTTGCCCATCTAATTAACTCGTCTTGTCTATCAAGTGCCACATTCATCTTCTGTCCAAAACCTTCTAATAAAGCCTTTTCAGAAGCATCTAGATCATTATCTGTTAGTGCCATGACCCACGAAAGCATTAACATCGTATCTCTTGTTTGCAGTCCTGTTTCCTCAAACTCAATTGGAGAGATTTGTGTTCTTCTCATCAAACTATCAATCGTACCTATTTCAGGTCCTATAAATGTGCCTAAAAAGTCTCTTTCTTCTGGTGCAATTCTTCCATCTGCCGCAGCTACAGCAACTAACATTCTAGCTAATAAATCTCTCTCAAAACCACTTTCTACTGGAGCTTTACGCAATTGTTGCTCAAATAAAGACCCTTCTTTCTTTGTTTTCCATTCTCCTGTAGCAGGATTGTAAATAAAGTTATCTGCCACTTTCATAAATGCTTTGACAACCCCTGCCTTAATATCTGCTTCAGAAAACTCAGCATTCGCAGAGTTTCCTGTTGGCATAGATTGATACATAATACTTCTAGCTGTTCTTCCCACATATCCTGTTCCCATAACTGTTGAAAGCGTCATAGCAACTTGTCTTCTAAGAAAATAAAAAGCATTTCTTTTGACAATAGTCTTTGCTTTATTTGCAACAGTATTTTGTCTTCTCAAGATAATAGAGGACTCAAAAATTTTCTCTGAATCTTCTCCTTGAAAAACACATCTTAAATTTGGCCCATCTACTTCCTGCTTAATGATCAGGACTTGAATTTGTTCGTAAGTGTATTCCATAATGGTTATATTTTTAGATTTTTAGCTTAATTAATGTGAGTGAGTATAAAACAAACTAACTTTCGACCTAATTATATACTATTCAGGTATTACCTATTACTTAATTCAATCAATAATAATTTGTACATATCCTGAAATCGCTTTAATTCTTTATTATCCATCCATCGAATATGTAGTAAAACATGTGCTGGAGCTTGTTCTCTCAGCGTTTTCTCTACTAATTTTCTGAATCGGATATTTTTGAACATCTCCGCTTGTTTAGGCAGCAATACACTCACTTGAAAAGAGAAGTAATCTCCTTTTTGCTGATCTAACTTTAACATTTTGATTAGACCACTCTTAGCAATTCTCAAAGAATTACTATCCATACCAGCAGGGCGAGGTCTCAAAAGTAGATGCTCTAATATATAAAAACCATCTTGGGCAGGTTTAGGTTCTTCCCCTTTCTTAGTTTTAGCGACTAAATCTCGTCTATTATAGTTCTGAATACCTACTAAGCGACAAGTTCTTTTTTGCATTCCTGCAATATTAGAAATATTCCAGACTCCAATTTTATCTGTATAATCAAAAGCACTACTTCTTTGCCCACTTAATATAGGATATTCTCGTAGAAAAGCCATTTTTTCATCTATCAGGGCATTGGATGTCACTTTCTCACTTCCATTCAAGGAATATTTAATCATCGCATAATCGGTAAATTTTTCAGAAAAGCGAGCCATCATATGATCTAGAAATTGATTTTTTCTTTGCAGATAGGTTCCTTCGTTTTCCACTAATCTTTTTAATCCATCTATATAAATATCTCTTTCTGCATTGTAATCAATAATAATTTCATGAATACCTGGAATATCTTGTAGTACTTGGTAAAAATAAGTTCGTCTTTCTTTATCCTCTGTAAAACTAAATAAACTAGCAACATTAGCCAATTGAGCAAAATAATTGGCTAACAATTGTTCAAAAAATATCAAATATCCTCTTAATTGCTTGGTTTGTGCCATTCGCTTTGGAGTGGCATACTTTGGATAACCTCCTTCCCCAATACCATAAGTCGCAGGAAAATCATTTTGGATGGAATAGTAACTATGTACATCTCTATATTCTCCTTTAGGAATTGGAATATCTACTACTTTCTTTCGTTTATTCTCATCCTTAATTGCTTTACGTCTTTTCCGTAATGCCCTTTTTACTTGACTTACCTTAACTTTTTCAGGAATTTCGTCTTTTAAAAACTTGATTTTAGATTTTGCAATACTAATACGAGGCAGATACTCATTAGGATTCAATAACTTAATGAAATCTGGTTGGAACTCAAATAGTTCTGCTCCATCTTTGTATAAGCCCAACTGTAAACTTCTCACCGCCTGTACACCATCTATTTTCATAATGATTTTGATGATATTAGAGGCATAAATTGTTGTTCTATTCTTAATACTTTTGAGTTCTTCCTGATCTATAAAACCGTGATATAAAATAGGTCCTTCAAAAACCTCTTCTATTTTTCGGCCTTTATCCTTCATTTCATCTAGCGTATACTTTTTTACCGTTGGGCAAAGATGTTCTCCTATCTGGTAAAAGATTTGACTCATAATTTGTTGAGCATTGGCATTAGGATGTAGTAGAATATTTGCATTAACCACTACTTCCTGAATATCAATAGCATTGACACTCTCAAAATCTTCGCATACATTTCGATAACTGTGTAATTTATTGAAAACCTTATTCTCAATTTGCCTTACGTATGACTTTTTGGGCAATAAAAAAGTATTCATAATACTTAAAAACTCACCACCAGTCAAATAATCTACTAAGGATTTTTTATAGGTTTTAGGAATGACCAAAATATGATCCGAATCTTCAGGAAATGGAATTTTCTCATTTTCATCTGTTACAAAGAAAGTCCAACTACCATCATCATGTACTAAGTGTTCATCTCCCTCTGCACCAATTGTATAATTTCCTACACCAAAATCTGGGAATAATATTCTTCCATCACTATCTAATAAATCAACCATAATTCGCATATCCACCTCTTTCTTATTTCCACTCTCTAACTCAATAGTCATGACAATACGAATGAGGTGAGAAAACTTCGCAAATTTGACAAAATCCTCTTCGGCCTTAGAAATTTGAATTTTCTTGATGCCTTTAATCTCCTTCCAATTAACATCTCGGTCTACAATACTCACCTCCAAATCAAAGATTTCTTCCAAATAGGGTAATTTCACCTCTTTGATCATCCGAGAGTTCAAATCTCCCCATGTATCATGCTCTTCTAATTCTAACATGACTTTATAAATCCCCTTGACATACAAATCCTCACTCACCTTATCTTCTTTCATGACCAACCAAGCATTTTTGACCTCTGGCTCATCAATAATAAGGCAACGATAATCTGTTAATGTAACAGGATTACAAGTCAGAATTTCTAAAGCAGAATAAAAGCTTTTTGTATAAGTATTGCGTCCTAAAGGATAAGGAGCTAATAAGTCCTTAATATCAAAATCGATACGATACCCAAGATCGGTAACAGCATAACACAAAACCTCTAAGATCGTTACACCTGGATCATGAAGGTTGTAATCCGTCCAAATATGCCCTACCAATTTGAGTACATGCTGTACAGCGATCTCCCTCAACTTCCAGAAATCCATGCAATGCTGTGGCAATACAATTTCCTGTTCTTCTTGCTGTTGGGGTTCAGCTTGTTGGGATTCTATAGTTGCAAACTCTTCCAAGATATTATCGGGTTTAAAGATTGGTGGTTTCGATTGATGGTTTACTAATTTTGCTCTTTTCTGAAACAATAGCAACTTATCCAACTAAGAGGCTGCTATACTTTCAATACTCAATAGCATTATAAGTTAGTGAAGAATCGACAACCCACAGAATAAAATTTAGAAGTCACATAACGCTCATCATATTGTAGGGTCATTAATTCATCTACACTAACCGTAATTCGATCCAGTAACTCAAAGAAATAAACAATTTCTAGGGTAATACCTACCCCTCGACTAATTTCAATCAAATTTTGCGATTCTAGTTCGATCCCTGGAATAACACCATCATAAGTTAGGTCATTAAATGTTTTTACCAATTGGCGACCACTATGAATTTTGACACTTCTCAACTGACTACCTACTTTAGTTTCTACATCTAATTTTTGAGCACTTTTAGCTCTCGTCAGTTTTTGCACATAGACTTGCTCTCTTGATGTTTCCATATCCAAAAAGATCGATTTCATTGCTAAGGCATCTGAAAGGATAGGAATTGGCATTGCAAAATGATAAAAACGATTAAACTCCTGACGACGTTGACGAATAATTGGCAAAACAGGTACTGCTTCTGTACCTTCTCCATGTCGCACAATAGATTTGAAATCCTTAACAGGGTTACTCATCGTCACCGCATTACCATGTGTCCAAGTTTGAAATTCTTGAGAAACTTTAGGCTTATTATAACATGCATCTATAAGCTGCCCAAAATGTTTCTCTGTTGGTTTGGCACCAGTTTTAAAGTAGTTTTTGAGATCGTCTTTACGAATAAATCTTGCCATTTTAGTAGGGTATTTTAGAATATATAATTTTTAAATATAGGGTTGTATTGAGTGTATTTGCAATTATTAATTAACTACAAAGTTCACCTGGATATACATATGATCGATACCTTCTGGAATAAGGTAGCTTTCTTCGCTGTATGGTATTGGGTTAATATTATGTACTTTAGCAGATACTAAAATTGATTTTGAAGAAGTCGCTATTGCTTCTTTGACCATAACTCCTTCATGGAATAAACGTACATTATTCACAAAATGCACATATTCTCGTTTCTCGATATAGTCAATAATTGAAGACATATGAATTCTCCCACCAAAAACGATATCTTCTCCTTCTTCAAAGGCCCAAGGAGATAAAAAGCGTTTTAATTCTTCATGTAGTTGATTGACATATTGCCCTCCATCATAACCTTTCTTAAAGCCTACATCAAAATCTACTCTCAACTCTTCATAAACAGGATTTTCTACTTCCAAATTCAAGAAGGGAGAGATATAATCTATCATGTAAAGCTTAATTTCCTTGAGGGTACTCAAAGGTGTTTTAGGCTTTAATGGATTAACTGCATTTTTGTTTCGCAATAATGGAATGGTAATCAGCGTAACATGTCCTGGTGCTAATTCTGCATCTGTAGAAGTATGATTTAGACATTTAACTTTATAAATATTATTGAACTTTTCTAGCACCATTCGTTCATAATCCCATACAGATACACCACGTCCTTTATGCCTTAAACGCTCACTTACTCGATTGTAAAACTCCAGTCCTTCCTCCTTCGTTTTCCCATCAAAAGAACTGAAAGGTTGATGTATAGCATCAACTTCAGTAATTGTATCTTCTAAATCTTTTATTGATCCTGGCTGTAATGGTCGTTTGAGGTGATCCTTAGCCTCATCATTTTGAACAAAAGTTGCTCTAACTACTTGCGTATTAATGTCTATACCTTTGTTAATCCCTTTACTATTTTTTTCCACATAGCCCCACAACCAATACAAGCCTTTTTCTAAAATTGTATTCTCATTATTAATCGCTTCAGAAATCTTCATTTCCTTGATTCCTGAATTAAGTAAGCTATTAGTAGTATCCATTAAAATATCTGTCTTACCGATCTTATGCCAAACATTACTAGCCAAAAACCGCCAATGGATATCTGGTTTAGTTAATTCTGGGTTTGCACTACCTTCTAATAACTGAAATAACATGGATAAGTTCTGACCAGGTGTTATTTCAGTTAGACCGATAAAAATATTTCCTTCTTTTTCATAAGTAGGAATCAATCGACAACCAACATGTTTAGATAAATTCTCATCCTCTTCATCCAAATTGTGTGCTATTACTGGTGGTAAATGTGGATGTACTTCACAGACTCCAAAAGGATGAAGGTGATAAAAATAGTCGTTTCTGTTTTCATAAATCTTTTGATAATCTCGCTCCATATCCTTCGCTAAGGATAAACTTATCTTGGCTGAGTAACTTAAAGAGATACTACGAACAGTAGGGATATATGGCTCTCTTGGTAGCAATACATCAGGATCATGTGTCTTTTTAAACATCCGATCTGCATACAGATTGGGATACTGTTTATGTCCAAATCCATTAGGAGGATTATAAAGCTCTATTTTCATAAAGCCTCGACGAGTATTTTTATCCAGATAAAGCCTATCTTCTGTATAAATATTTTCTGAATCACTCTCTGGTTTTTGTAAAATATCGTCAACAGGAAAACGAATATCTTTTAACTCAATAGAGGTGAATTTATGATCATTAAACAAGGGATGGACAATTACTTCCATAGATTCATTAGAGAGATAGTTCCATTTTTTATCTTGTAACCAAGCGACAACAACTTCAAATGGTTTACCCTTTAGGCTGGGATATTCTTGGTAGTAAGTTTCGTAATCAGATGGGATATTATGCCAAACAATATCTATTTTTGCAGTCTCTGGTGACTTATTCAAAATTTCACTAACACCAATATAAAAATTAGATTCTTTAATAGGTTGAGGACCAAATAGACCAAATGGGTTACTATTGTCCAAAAGACCTCCATCACTTTGTAAACTTAAATTAGTCATTTCAGATACTTCAATATCTAAATCAACTTTCAACAATGGTTCTTTATACAATTGCTCATACATAATCATATTGGTTCGATTGACCAAATAGATTTTGAGCAATGGCCAAATACATGCCATATCTTGTTGATGTGTTGTCTCCTTATAAGCAACAATAGGTGGGTCATTAATATCTAACTCAAACTCTAGTAATAGGGAGGCTTCTGCATTAGATTTGGTTACAATAGTCACTTCCTTCTCTAACCATCCTTCTTCTGTTGTTAATAATGCTTTAAACACCCATCCTTCAACATTTAAGTCCTTAATAAACTCTAAAGAACTCAACTCTTCTCCCTCCACAACATAACCAAAATAAGCCTTAAGTTTTACTTTTCTTACCCCTTCACTCATAAATAATAAGGAACTACTAATTGCAAATCCTATCTCGGCTTCCTTTTCAACAGTTTTGTCACCAAACAAATACCATCCTTCAATATTATCATCTCCTTCTCCACTAAGTTCATTATAATCCAATCGTTCAAGATCTGGTTCTATCAACAATTTATCAATGTAAGTTTTGTCCTCGTAACTATTATATCGTTTATTAATAAATAAGGTATGAATTTGATCAATCTTAGCACGATTAACGATGAGTTCTCTATCAGTTTGATAAAATAAATCTACCTGTCCCTCTTCACTCTTTCCTGCATTTAATAGTGCTCCTTTAGGTACCGTAGCTTGTTCTGAATCAGATGTAAGATCAAAAAGTACATGCACCTTATCAGGTCGAGCTTCTTTTTCTTGGAAACGAAGAATATCTCTATAATAAAAATTTAGATGACGATGTGGAATTGTATTTAGGTAACTTTTAGCAATATCTAGTATTGTAAGTGTTGCATCATATAGAGCAAGATGCACTTGCTTGGCTTTTTCTTGTTCATAATTCTTAAAAAATAAAGACCAATCTCCATCTTCTCCATTCCGAATATTATAAAATTGGACATACTCTGCCATTTGTTGAGTAAACTCAACATAATCCTCTCGTGTCTTTGCATCAATTTTAATAGATTCTGGATCTAAATCTGGTAAAAGTCTTTGCATTTGACTTGTTCCATCTCTCAATAAAGGGTTTCTATTCTTATTATTACTCATTAAAAAAACTTTTATAAGGAGCTATCCGTATTGTAAAATACAATATAAAACTAAAACTCAACTTAGTAACAAGCCAAAAATAAATTAGGCATGTTTGTTCGGTTAATTTGTAGCTAGACGAGGCAAAAAACGTAGACGATGCGAGCATCGGCGAGGAGCCTTTTAACGAAGTATAGCGGCAAATTAAACAACAAGATACTGGTTTATTTTTTAGCTGTTACTTAGTGATAGATTAAAAATAATTTGGCAAAAATAGATAACACCTATTTAGTGTGAGGAACAAGTAAAAAATAAGTACTAAATTTTGTTTAGGGAAATTTGACACTAGACAAGGCAAAAGCGTAGGCAATGCAGGGCATTGGCGAGGGGCCTATTAACGAAGCATAGGGACAAATTGGTCAATCAAAATTTTTTTAACTGTTCCTCAATTAAATTACTACCACTTATTTGAGCTATAACTATATCATCACTACTTCAAAGTAATGAGCCTAATCATTGATTACTTACTTGTATATTTTGTTCAAAAAACAAAATAACAATAAGATATATATGAAGCTATTATTACTACACTTCCTGAATAAAAAATAACAGATAGTAAATGTTCAATTATTTTTGAAATTTCTGCATACTTTATTGGAAAGAATGAATAAATAGAGATTACTAAGTAACAAGCCAAAAATAAATTGGACATCTTTGTTAGGTTAATTTATAGCTAGGCAAGGCAAAAAAACGTAGGCGATGCAAGCATCAGCGAGGCTTTTTAACGAAGTATAGCTACCAATTAACAAGATGTTGCAGTTATTTTTTAGCTGTTACTTAGTCTAATTTTCATCAAGATAAAAAGGAAATACAAGATTCGTTCTTGAATTAGTCGTCCGAATAATATACTGAAGATCAATTTCTAAACACTGCTCAAATTTTTGACTCCAATCAATCACAATTGCTTCTACTGTTATTCTCGGTTCAAAAAACAGAATTGCCTTTTTAATCTTATCTTTTATATTAGTTTTTAGATTCTCTGTAACACTTTCAAAAACAAACTCATCTAAGCCACAACCAAAATTTGGTTGCATGACTCTTTCTCCCAAATTTGTAGTTAAAATAATATACAGACTCTCTCTTATATCATCTGCTGCCTCAACTAACTCCACACCTTTCCAATATCTAGAAAAAGTTGGTGGGAAACTCCAACCTGTACCTAAAAAAGAGCTATCCTGAACGAACTCTTCATCATTATTCCCACTAATTTTAATATCTGTTGGTTTTGAAATCACGAATAAATATTATTTACAAGTAAACAAATAGTTTATAGTGTAATTTAAATTGAGCGTAAACAATTACTTGTGTAAAAACTTTTTCATCATAATTATAGTATGACACAATGTATTGCTCAATTTGGAACATACACAATCAATTATTTAATTAAAGCAAGAGCTTGTTGAGTCCAAGACTTAACCTTAAATACAATTTTTCTTCCAAAAATAATAATGATGTAAGAACAGAATAGAATAGTATAAGGAATAAACAAGAAATAATGTACAAGCATTTAGCCCCTATTAAAAACTAATATAACTTATACGACTATTGAATTTGATTGGCTCATTAATTATTTACAACAACAAACTCAATAAATGTAAAATATGTATAGTAATATAGGAGAATTTGAAAATAGTGGACAGTTTTGAAACTAATTATTAATACATTTCAAAAAAAATTGGCTATCCAATTAAATATAATACACATCTCACAAGATATAATTTTTTTTTGTCATTACTTGTCTTTTGATAAAAAATTATTGTAAAAAAGGTCTAATACCTCATTATAAAAAATAGCTTCAAACTAAAAAAATATACTTAGGAACGAGTAAAAAATAAGTTTACAATTTTAATTAGATAAATTTGACATTAAATAGGCTAGAAAGACTGATGAGTCAAGACTTTAGTAATAAATTAGTGAGGTTTTATAGTTAAGATTCTAAATTTCTCAATCAAAATAGGCATTCATTTTCGAACTGTTACTTAAAATAGAAAACGGATTTGCATTGACAATAACTAGACCAACACAAATCCGTTAACGATTACTTAAATAATGACTTTTATAACTTATTTTTACTGTTTTCTATAATTAAAGCCAAACCTCACAAATAAAACAACAAACCAAACACAAAAGAAACACCTCTATTAAAGAAAAGTTTAGTTTATCCTCCAATCATACACATTGGAAATCCCACAACAATATTGCCTCCATGAGCAGTCATATCTCCAATTCTTGCTGCTGGCAAATTTCCAATTAAAACTGTGGTAGAAGCCTTAACAATAACATCGGGTGGCCCAACACATACTGCCATATCAGTAGCTCTTGCGGCAGGCATCCCTCCAATTAACACCAAAGGACAACCAGGAGGCATTATTGGGCCTCCAACATGTGGTACAGGAGGAACTCCTGGTGTTACCATAGGACAAACATGCATGTCACCTACTCTCGCTGCTGGCATCATAGTTATAAAAATTTACAGTATAAAATTAGTTGATTTTAACAGGCATTCCTCGTACTGTCACCATTCCTGTAGCAGATAATTCTGCTGTCGCAGTTCCTGCAACTTTAACTCCAATATCTCCTTTTAGCTCTACATTTAACGACTTCATCGTTGCACTAACACCAGATTTAATATCATAATTAATCTCTGCTTCCTGCTTTGTATTCATCCCCGATTTAGTATTAAAATTCATTTTCGCCTCAATCTTTATATTACCTTGTGCTTCAATAGTAATATCTTTAGGGCTTTCAATTTTAATACCAGTAGGACTCATGTACATTTTGTTCTTGTTCTCATCCTCAATAGTAATACTCTTATCTTTCTCATCAAGAATCATAGTGTTACCAGCAGGTGTCTCGAAAGTCATAATCTTATGCTCATCATTGAAAAGCATCTTCATATCACTTCTAGTATGATATCCTTTATCGTGGTTTTTATCTTCAGGTTTTATAGGAGCTGGACTCTTACTACTATGTAATTGCCCTAGCATAATCGGATCTCTTGGATCACCATTTAAAAAACCGACAACAACTTCATCTCCAATTTCAGGACGGAATACAGTTCCTCTTTTATTTCCAGCATCTGTTGCTGAAATTCGAGTCCACAAACCATCTTCTCCATCAATTATAGGTAATTTAATTTTTATTCGGTCTTCTTTATCAGGATCTTCCTCTAATTTAACTACTTTTCCGATTTGTAATCCATGTACACCAGGTAATAAACCAGATGCAGGGTTTTCAACTAAGTCATTCGTTCTTTTAGTATACCATTCAGGATCGATACCCATTTGGATTGTAGTAAACCACATACCTTCAACCACTTCATGATAAATACCTCCAATGTAAAACTCCCCTTCAAAAAGAGAACCTACATCTTTTAATCCTACAGTAGTATTCAGCTTATAATCCCCTTGACCTTTAAACTTTATAGTTCCTCTGATTTTCGCCAAGCGGCTTTTTGTTAAACGAGAATCTGCCCAAGGTTGTAGTTCTCCTTTTTTGACTTGACCAGTATGTTTAAGCTCTGCCTCTTTTCCTAAAACGCCTGCCAACTTACCTGCTGTCAAACGTCCAGGATCATAACCACCTGTTTGCTCTGATCCCTTCTTATTAATTACTTCTTGTTTCTTATAACACCAAGAATAACTAGTAGATTTCTTAAATTGCTTTTGTGCATCAATTTCAGCATCTATAGCAACCAATTCTTTCTGGAAACTTATATCTAAAGACTTAGATAATTCTGGTTTTACGACCTTCACCTTACCATCTCGCACTACAACAAATCTAGCATTTACATCAGCTCTAGATAAGACAAAGTCCCAATCACTAGAACGATGTTGAACTATTTCATAGTGTTGTTCATCTAATTCTTGCACTTCTGCTGACAAACCATTTTCAGAAATAACAGCCCCAAGTACTTCCTTATCTGTTTTCTCTTCAAAACGTCTTGACTTTCGTCCAGAAGTCATCTTTACTGCATTATCCTTACACTCCAGAATGAACATAGAGTTACCAGTTCGTCTCATCTTTATAGAACACTTGACGATAACCCCATTAAATAGTTCTACTTCGTCCCCTCTATCATATCCTATTTTAATACTTACTGTCTCTCCAGGATCGAAGGTTGTTTTATCCAAAGCTTTGAAAGCCCTGATTTCATTTTGATTTGCCGAATCAAGTATGGATATTTTAGCAAATGGTATTTTATTAATTGCACGCTTAACACTAAAGGCATAAATACGATTTTCTCCTAATTTAGAAGATTTTATCTTTGTGCCTCCTATTGTTACTTCGTAGTTGACAACTTGATTAGCATTCTTAGAATCACTATGATATAAACTCATACAGGCAGTTTTACTAAGGGTGGAAAGTAAACAGTACTACCAGGCTCTAAATTCCTAAAATTAGTAATTCCATTGAATTTAGCTACCCGGAGGTAATAAGTCGCATCATTATAAATTTTATGCGTCATCAAAGGTAGAGTATCACCAGATCTAACAGTCCTAATGTGAGTCATATCAGGAGAGTTTGCATTTTTCAATGCCTCTTGCATTGTTGGTGACAAACTACTCTCTAAAGAAACGGTAGCAACAGCCCGTATAGGCATACCATCATTTCGGATCAATTTATAATCTATCTTAAGTCCCATACAAACCCCTTTGAAAATAAAAGGTCCCCATACTACTTTTAAATATGGAGGTCTATGGGTATCAGACTGATAATAAAATAATAATTGTCTGAAAGCTTTTACTTTATCTAAAACACTACCAGTATAACCAGCAACACCAGTACCATCAAATAACACTTCTATATCCATTTTCTCATCCTCTATCTTAGAAAATTCGTGGCTACTAGCTATAGAATTATTTGTTTGTTGCTTTTCATATTGTACAGCAACATTAGAAGTCCAAGATTTAGGATTTACTTGTACTGTCATGCTGCCTATTTGTCCACCATAATCAGCAGTTCTATATGATGTAAATGTTAATTTATTTGCCATATTATTTTTTTTAGAACTCGACCTAATGAAATATAGAAGTCTATGATAACTACATTTGATTGCTTTGAAAGCTCCTAGATAACGTTTTTAGGATAAGAGAGGTTGACTTTTAGTATGTTTTTATTAAAAATAGACTAGTTTAAGGAATGTTTGTATAGAATAATGATATTTAATTCCAATGATTTTCCTTACAAAAGGGTATTCTTTTCTAGTAAAATTCTCTACCTTTCACCTTGCTCTCTAAGCAACTCCATTACCTTGTCTATACATTCCTCAATAATCTCTTCTTTCATTGACTCTTGCTGCTTATATTTTTCTTTTAGATTACCTTTATTATGACCTTCACTCTTATCATGTAAACGTCCAGAAGTTTCATGTACATTAGCTGTAATAATAAGACTATTAATTTGGACTGGCATTATAACTTATTTTTAGTACTTGAAATTGTTATTTAACAATATCTACAATCTATATTTATGCCACAAAATTTCATTATTTTTTAGAATGTAGATTAGAACATCTCTACCACAACTGAAACCTAATTAAAAATCAAAATACTGATATTTCAACTCAATAGTTTCAATAGCCAATTCACTCTTCATAGCATTAAATGGACTCACAGTCCACTTTACTGGATAAGCTCCTGTTATAGACCAAAATGCAATAGGAGCATGGTCTTGATTGAGCAAATAAATTTGAGCATTTTTTAATTCAAACTCAAATGTAACTACAGATGTATATAGCCAAGAAATTATACCAGAAGAGACATTCAATCCTCGTTTTAAAACTAGATTAGAATATTTAACACTTGTAGGAAGTGCATGAGTAAAATCAGTATTTCCACCCTCTGGAAAAGCTTCTGTTTCAACGTTTAAGCTTAACCCAGAGACTTCTTGGAAGCTCATAGATCCTAATCCATCTATATCAACTTGAAAGTGAAAACTTGGAGGGGGATATTCATTTGCCATTGGAAAGACTTTGACTGTTGTTGAGAGGGTAATTACTTCTAGAAAAAGGAGAGCTTTAACACGCACCACAGACCATACACACTAAAACAAAGAGATAGGGTTATCGAAAAAACAACAACCCTATCCTTTTATAAAATTTACTTCCTTAGATATTAACCGTTTTCAATAGTTAAACCTTCGTGAGCAAGCTCGATAGACTCAATAGCTACCTCGTTAGCGTCTGACTTAAGATCAGTTGTAACGATTTTGCATGGCCAAGCATTCTTAGCAGTCCAAACTACTACTGGACCATGATCTTGGTTCAACAAACTGATAGTAATATCTCTTCTTTCAGCAGAATCAGTAATTCTTACTTCTTCCCACCAAACATAGAATTCGTTATCTCCTTCAAAAGTACCTCTCTTAAGAGTGATATTTGAAAACTTACGAAGACCTGCTTGCTTGATGTTTGTGAATTCTGGGCTATCACCATCACGGTATTCGATTACATTGGTTTCAGCATCTAAACCAGTTACTTCAGTAAATCCGATTTTTGTACCTCCCCATTCTACTTGGAAGTGAAACTTAGGCAGTGGATATTCAGCAGCCATAACTGAAAAAATTTAAAAAATTAAAGAATAAGGTTAAAAATTTATTTCTAATATTGTATGTACTCTCTTTCAATAAGTAAGTACATCTATTAGTGTATTTATGAAAACAGAAGTACCCAACTTTTTTTATTTTTTTTGAAAACTTCTGCTTTTTTTTTGATTCAAAAGAGACCATGAACATAAACAACTGATAATCAGAAACATAACATGATCTCTTCCAAGAAAATTTATTATGATTCTTGCATTTTGTGAGAGAAACGCAAGATAATAAATTCCGCAGGTCTTACAACTGCCATACCAATCTCTACAGCCATACGACCTTCAAGCACATCTAATGCAGTCATCGTTTCGTGTAGACCAATTCTTACAAAGAATGCGTCAGAACCTTTAACTCCTGCTAATGCACCTTGTCTCCATAAGTTAGACAAGAAGTTTTGTACCATTGCTTTGATCTTAATCCAAGTTTTGGTATCATTTGGTTCAAATACAAACTGCATAGAAGAATTCTTTACTGATTGCTCAACCATATTGAAGAAACGTCTTACAGAGATATATCTCCACTCATTATCGTTTCCTAATAGTGTTCTCGCACCCCAAACAAGAATACCTCTTCCTGTAAAGGAACGAACAACATTGATAGACTTACCAGCCACAACATCAACGTTTAATGATTCTTGTTCTTTATCAGTAATTCTCTTAGTTACTCCAGCAACTGCGTTCAAACTTACGTTTGCAGGAGCTTTCCAGCAACCCTTAGTAGAGTCAACAAAAGCATATACACCTGCCATCGCACTAGAAGGAGACAAAACTAAATTTAACTTGTTTACCTCCCCACGGCACTTCAAGTACATTGCATTATTAACTTTCTTAATTTCTGCTAATGTCATTCCATCAAAAGCACCTTTACTTGTACCAGAAGCAACATCATCATCCTTCCCTTTCTTTCCTGCTGGTGGTTTAGCTCCTCCTTTTGCAGCAGCTCCACTAGAAGACTTTGCTCCAGCATTAGGACCACCTTCTACAATATGCTCAACTTTAACATTTTCATCAGCATATCCATAAGCGAATGTAGTCAATAAGTTAGGATAGTAAGCCGCTCCATACTCTAAGTGCTTGTTTCCAATATTTTCTCTAAAACCTTGTACTGTATCATATACATCCATAATGCAAAACCGATCTTTCAATCGTCCACATTGGTCAAGGGCTGATTTTTGTAATGTACAGTAAGCAGCTTCAGAACTCAAGTTTTGTCCTTCAGGGAAAACGATTAAAGTAATTTCGTCTTCTTGCTCTAAGGAAAGTAGTCCCTTGTGATAAGCTTGATCATCTAGCGGAGAACCGATAGGTAAATATTCTCCAATAGAAACCACGTAGCAAGGGCCACCACCATTCATGTAATAGAGGCGCATTGAATAGTAGAGATTGTGCAAAGATTTTTTTGCACCAATTTCAGGATTGAAATATTGTACTATAATATTTCCTTCATCATCCTGAAGCTCTCTAATTTTCAAAATAATATTTTCTTCATTTTGAGGACCGCCAAACATTTCATCGAATTCTAACATAGAAGTAACTCGATGAGGAGTAAACAAAGCTGGTGCACGTTCTGTGTAACCAACAAAAGCAGGGATAGCAGTTTCAACCTGGGTAATCGAAGGTGGAAATTTCCTAATTTCCTCTACGTATACACCCGGGGTTTTGTAATTCATTGCCATAACTAATAAAATTTCAAATGTTTAAGTAAATATCCGAATATATCTTTCCGTCAATAGGTATTATCATATTAATGTTAGCATTAGGCAATGGTGTTAACTTACCTCTTGGAGTCAATCTAAGCTCCAAGCTATCAATAGGCTTTTGCTTTAGCTGAATAGGAATTTCCGAAATAAACATTTTGTCGTTCAATTTATCAAAGGCATAATCGCCGTTTACATCTACTAGACTATCTCCTTTATGTCGGAAAAGTTTGTATCGCCAAAAAGTAGAACGAGTATTGAACTGTACTGTATAGACAGGCGACAAAACTCGCTTATTATCATCAAGTAATCTATATTCTTTCTGTATTTTATCATTATTGAATATCTCAATTACTCCGAAAGGTGATACACGATACTGTTCAGCATCTACATAAACTTTAAATTTATTGTCTGGCATATCCACTCTATATACTCCTCTAGGCAAATACCCCAAATTGTTGTAAGCAGTTCTTGCGGTGTTAATATTTACTTGCTCAGAGTCTATAACTAATTTATCAAGTGTGCCAGTATCAGGATCTACACCATAGACCTTCATATTGAGTTGTTTCAGATCATAAACTTCGTTCATTTTTCTTAAAACAACAACTTTGTCTTGCGAGGTAACATATTGTTCATCTGCCGTATTGGATAGCCAAAAATTAGAATTGGCTTTAGGCTTCTGTCCTTTATGATCTTGTATAGCTTCGTAGACGGTATCTTTATCCTTGACCATATCGCCAAACTGATAATCTTTTTCTTTATCATATTCTGCAATTGGTTCTGACAGATAATACCTTTCACCTTCTTTATTAAAGGACAGGTTACTTAAGTAGCAAATGAACTTTCTTGTATCATATATAGAAATGTTAGTAAAATTTAGAAATAGTGGTGTCTTAAATTTCACATAAAAACTAAACTTATCTTCCTTTCTTATATGGTACTTAGGTACTCCATCTTTTGCTTCTACCAATAAGAAAAACTTATTACCAATTGTTCGGTAAATCATCTTTTTCTTTTTGATCATCTGCTCACAATCATCGGTAGGATAAATAGCTAACTGTGTACACTCGTTATTCTTATAGTAATTGTGATGCAAATGAATCTCGAAGAGTATTTCGTAACGGAGTTTCATTAATAACTAAAATTAGAATCCCAATTCTCTAATCAATGGTCGATCACCAGTAGGCGTTTCATCACTAATAGAGATCATCCTAGCTTTGTACAATACAGATGGTATATACTTTCCACCTAATGCACCCCAGAACTGGTGGGCTTGATCAAAGCTTAACGGATGCATTTTGAAATTAAGTACTTCTATTCCATCTGGCAAGTTAGGATTACTTGTAGGTGAAAATGAAAAATTTGCTTGAAAGAATTTGATTATCATAGAAAGGCTTTTGAGTGCCTCTGAATAATCATTAATATTCGCAGTAAAGAGCAAGTATAGATTTAAATGAATAGGTGGGCAAATGAGAGATGCACCGTCTCCACCAACAACGTAGTTTCGAGGGTCTTTCGCCGCATGTTCCTCCTCTACATTAATCAAGGATGCTACTAAGCTATTTTCTAAATTTTCTACACCATCATCATTTTTGGCAGATTCATGCTGTGCAATGTTCCCTAATCTAAGGGGATACATTGAACTGAAGAAACCACTTTCTGTATTTGCAAAATCGTTGTATTCTTCCTGAATAAACGCTAATGTATCATAAATCATAATTGAACCTAATTAAATGATTTCAAGATTTTAATCAACAAACAATCGTTTTATCCAACAGCATTAATCTTTAGAAATGAACATTTACTATTATTGTAGAAACATTTACTAAACTTGCTTAGTGTATACACATCATCTATTTATTTGGTACAGAAGATATTGTATACTATTTGGTTTTTGATTGACTCTGCAAAGCAAACAAATACTACACCATTTTTTGTAAAAAAACATTAACTACTTACGTTGTCAAAATTAATGGGTAAGGTTTACTTTTACAAATGAAATGCTCTTTACAGATAGGAATTTATTTGACTTTCTAGTTTTTCAGACCTTTAAAAACCAACAAAAACACCCCCTTAAAAGCCTGACTATCAAAACCTTACAAAGTTTATACTAAGCTTTAGAGTTGTCTTATTTCCAACTTTTCCAAAATTATGAACAGGCTAAATGTTCTAATCAATACGGTAAGACAGAGAACGATCTCCTATATAAATATAAGTGTCTGTACTTTTCCTAAAGTACCCATTTATGAATTAAGAACTTAGACTTTCATCCGTGTTTGGAATTTGGCTTCTGTCAGTTAAAACCAGGAATAGTTTTGAGTGCTTCTATATCGTCTTGTGAAACATGTAGTATAGAGCCATCAAATAATTTTATCTTAAAAGTTTGCTCTCCACCTCCTGCTGGTGGTGGTGGC
>JAHDFT010000504.1 GCA_020628015.1 Bacteroidota bacterium | reverse complement strand
GAACTAGGCGAGTTGAGTTTTATGGTAGTCCCCCCCACTTCAGAAGTACCCCTCCCCACTTCGGAACTCGACTGGCTCTGGTTTTGGGAACTTTGGATTGGCAAATATTCAACTGCTTGTTAGGCAGTTGAATGCTTAGGAAGTGGGCATACTCCTAAAAAGGCGTTGAAATATTAAGTTGTTGACAAAAATCGGCGATAAGGGCATCTGTTTTTTCCAAATCCTTATCTAGTGCTTGGATTTCTTGGGCAACCGCTTCGAGGTCAATCGGTTCCTCCTCCTCGAAGGTATCGACATAACGAGGGATATTGAGATTGTAGTCATTTTCGGCAATTTCGGACATTGGCGCAACATAACTATACTTATCCTCTGCTTTGCGCTCTCGATAGGTGGTGACAATCTTTTCAATATCTTCATTCCGAAGTATATTTTGGGTCTTCACCTTTTCAAAATGAGCTGAAGCATCTATAAAAAGGACATTATCGGGATATTCTCGACATTTTTTAAAGACAAGAATAGAGGTCGGAATGGAGGTACCGTAAAAAATATTAGCAGGCAAGCCAATAACGGCATCCAAATAGTTTTTTTCTTCTAAAAGGTATTTGCGAATGTGCAGTTCTGCGCTGCCTCTAAATAATACCCCATGTGGCAATACGACTGCCATTGTCCCATTCTCGGCAAGGTGATGAATCATGTGCTGGACAAAGGCAAAATCGGCCTTGCTTTTGGGGGCCAATTTACCGTATTGACTAAAGCGGTCATCGCCCATAAATAGTTGATTGGCAGACCATTTGGCAGAGAATGGAGGATTGGCGACAATCGCCTCAAAACGCATGTCTATATGCTGCGGATGTTCTAAAGTATCTTCTTGCTTGATGTCGAATTTGCGGTAATGGACATCGTGGAGAATCATATTCATTCGAGCCAAGTTGTAGGTCGTTCGATTGAGTTCTTGGCCAAAGAAATTGGTGACTTCTTCTACTTCTTTTGCTACTCGTAACAGTAGGGAACCACTACCACAGGTGGGGTCATAAACCGATTTCAGTTTCTGTCTGCCTGTGGTCACTAGCTTTGCCAATACGGTACTGACTTGCTGCGGTGTATAAAACTCCCCTGCTTTCTTTCCTGCTCCACTAGCAAATTGCCCGATCAAGTATTCATAAGCATCTCCTAAGACATCCAGTTCTGTTTGCTCCAATTTAAAATCAATCTTATCTAGGTGTGCCAATACTTTGGCAATGATTTCATTTCGAGCTTCAGGTGTTTTGCCCAATTTGGTGGAGTTGAGGTCCATATCCTCAAAAAGATTGTCAAAATCCTCCTCACTTTCCGTACCCATTGTACTATTTTGTACATTATTGAGTATTTTTTGTAAATCCTCTAAAATAAAATTAGAACTGGCTCCATAGCTGGCTTCCTCTTCTTTAACCAAAGGCTTGCCTTCCTTATCAAAATTCCCTCTTTTGGCCAAGGAACTAAACAATTCGGAAGGTTTTAAGAAGTAGCCCAATTGTTCTAATGCTTCCTCTCGAATGGCTTCAATATATTCTTTTCCCTCTGCTGTATTTTCATCAATCTCCATAAATTTGATGCCATCAGGTTCTAGGATATTATTGGCAAAAAGGTCCATTTTCTCTGCGAGGTATTTGTAGAAAATAAAGCCCAATATATAATCCCGAAATTCATCGGCATTCATTTTACCTCTTAGGGTATTGGCAATATTCCAGAGTTGTTGTTCAAGCTGTTTTCTGTGGTTTTCACTCATTATTTTGACTTAGGTGTTTTTAATCTACTAAAATAAACCGCTAAGTTAAGTAAATCAATTTAATAAATCACTAAATGAGCTAGACTATAATTCTATGATAAAGTTTCCGATTTCCAATCCTCCACCGTTTTCAATTCACTACTAAAGTTAATCCCTATTAATATTTTTTCTCGCTCATCTCCATAATATTTCTCTGCATAGCCTTTTTCTTTGATTTGGTCAAGAGCTGTTTGGGCATTTTGATTCCATTTAAATTCTATAATGTAAATGTATTGACTCGTTTTGATGACAGCATCTAATCTTCCATCATTTGTATTGACCTCACTTTCCATAAAGTCGCCTAGGTAGAAGAAAACAAGATAAATAAGACTGTGGTAATAAAATTCTCCTTCAGCTTTGAAGATTGGGTAGGGAATGTTTTTAAATATGCTTTTGATTAAACGAATCAAGTCTTCCAATTTTTTATTGTCTAATGCTCTTTTGATTTGTAAAACCATTGGACGACTGAAAACACGTTCTTCATGACTTAGTTCACCAATTAGAGAACGCATCATGGAATCTCTTACTTCTAAATTGGGATAGTCGATAATGTAAATGTCATTGGCTTTTCTTTCCTTGACGGTTAAATAACCTGTTTGAAAAAGAATGGGAATGCTTTCTAGTCTTTTGATATTGTAGGAAGAAAAAATCGCATTATCTACTTCTAGGTTATTGACTTTTATCAATTTCTGTTGAGACATCACTTTCATTAGAAAACTAGGTGTACCTGTCTCAAACCAAAAGTTTTTGAATTCTCCAAAGTCAAAATAAGATAGAATGGAATAAGGATTATAGAGAAATGTCTTGCCATTCCAACTATACCCATTATACCAGCGTTTAATCTGCTCTTTTAGCTCATTAATTGTTACATGATTATCCGCTGCTAATTCTTCTATTGCCTCTTGGAAATTGTCCTCTAATTCTTTTTGGGTAATACCTGTAAGGGTGGCATAACGAGGATGAAAGGTGATGTCTGTTAAGTTATTCAATTCGGAGAAAATACTGACTTTGCTAAATTTAGACACGCCTGTAATCATCATAAATTCAATATAGGGATCAGTATCTTTGATGACAGAGTAAAATGCTTTTAATACTTTTCTATTATTTTCTGCTTGTTCGATTTCCGCTCCTAGATAATCAATGATTGGTTTGTCATATTCGTCAATTAATAAGATAATTTTTCCTTTGCTGTCATTTAATTTAACAATGAGTTCTTTAAACTTTCTAATATAGGTTGTTTCCGTAAGTACAATATTATATTCTCTTGCAATAAGATCTAATTCTTTTCTGAGCGTTTCCTCTAACTTTTCGGATCTGTGCCCTAAACCACTAAAGCCTAAATGAATAACAGGATGTTTTTTAGACCAATCCCATTCATTTTCAATCCATAATCCTTTGAATAATTCTACTCTTCCTTGATAAATAGCCTTAATCGTCGATAGCATTAAGGATTTTCCAAATCGTCTAGGACGGGCATAAAAGTAGTATTTCCCTTTGAGGAGTTTATAAATTTCTTTTGTTTTATCTACATACAAAAGATCTCTTTCAATAATTTCACTAAATGTTTGAATGCCTAATGGATAGCCTTTCATTCTTTTTTTTGATAAAAATACATCTTTTTGGGAAGTTATTGAAGGATTA
>JAHDFT010000503.1 GCA_020628015.1 Bacteroidota bacterium | reverse complement strand
CGAATATGGACTCGACGCTAGAAGAATGGACTTTTCAGAGCTTAGAGCTAAAATTGCTGTTTAGTCAAGTCATCTAAAAAAGGAGTGCAAAAAGATTTATGTTTGACAGATTAGGTTTCTTATCTTTGTCGCAAATTAGGTACTTTGTAGAAAATCATATCTTTACCTTAAATAAAAAAAATGCTAAACACAATTAATATCAACCACATTATTGAAATTGCTCAAAAAGCAGGTGCAGCGATTTTAGAAATATATGAACAACCTTTTGAAGTAGAAAGTAAGGCAGATGAGTCTCCTTTGACAACTGCGGATAAGGCTTCTAATCAAATAATCGTCGATGCTTTGGAGCAATTTTATAGCAACATTCCCATCATTTCGGAAGAAAACAAGCAGACTGATTACGAAACTCGCCAATCTTGGGAATATTGCTGGATGGTTGATCCTTTGGACGGAACGAAAGAGTTTATCAAAAAAAATGGAGAGTTTACCGTCAATATTGCCTTGATTCACAAAGGCAAAAGCATTTTAGGAGTGGTTTATGTACCTGTAAAGAACATCACTTATTACGCTACTGAGGGACAAGGAGCTTTTAAAATAGAAGGTGATAATGCACCTGTGCAAATTAAGGCTATTGGAGCGGATACGGTAGAAACGGTACGTATTTGTGCTAGTCGTTCTCATCTAAATGATGATACAAAGACTTATGTAGAAAGCTGTAAGGAAAAATATGCTAATGTAGAATTGATTAGTGCAGGTAGTTCCTTAAAGTTTTGCTTGGTGGCAGAGGGAAAAGCACATATTTACCCTCGTTTTGCGCCAACAATGGAATGGGATACAGCCGCAGCACATATCGTTACCACAGAGTCAGGTGCCACGATTTCCCAACCAGATGGTCAACCACTCGTATACAATAAGGAAAACTTGTTGAATCCTTATTTTTTGGTGAAGGCTTAGGAATAGTTCTGTTTGCTTTATCTTCTTCTTTCTGCTGCTAATAAAAATCAATTCATCATGGCTTCTTTTCACGATTTATGGCAAAAATACCAAACAGCACCTCATGTACTATTATTAACCAATGATATAGTTAAAACCTTTAGTGAACCATTTACAGAAGCTTTTGAAACACAATATGAAGTAGATGAATTGATCTATGACTTTGTTGTAGAACTTGTTTTTAATAAGCATTATGATGTGGCGATTGCTTTTGAACTCATCCTTTCCGCATGTAATCCACATCTGTATGAAGGCTATTCAGATTATATTTTTGATAGCATCTTAGCTCGTTATTATTGCTTTACAAAAGATAAGGCACAATTGAATCGACGTTTGCAAAAAGTAGTTGAGAATCTAGGAACAGATCAAGACTATTTATTGAATACAACACTACATTTACTGAGTCATGGCTATAGTGATTTAGCAGATCTATTGATTGAAACGAATTATAAGGAAGTGGTCGAAACGGCAACTTCTAGGGATATACCTTTTGCATTAGCTCAAATGAAACTGGCGATAGAACTAGAGAAAGTACATGCTTATTACCAAGCGCATAAAAACTTTGCATGGCCAGCTTTTAATGAGGTCATGAATGCCTATGGTTTTGAATTGACTGAACGGTTTTTCAGGGCTTTAGGAAATGGTTTAGGAGATAGTTTTGTATATACTTACAAACTACTCAAAAAATTCCCACCAGATAAGACCCGAATCATGTTGACCTTAGAAATGTTATTTGCTAAGATGATGTTAGAAAAAGGCTGTTCACTACCCATCAGTAGCCTTATTTGGAAGAATTTACATGCCTGTTTAGAAAGTCGGCCTTCTAAAAACTGGACACAATATTTTACCCTCAATGTCACCAGTTTTTCCAATTTAGTCAATGATACCTTAGATTACGATGATGGTTTGACCACTTCTACCATGTATACCCTCTGGGGAAGCAGTTATTTTATTGACTTCGTAGATACCAATTTCCTCATTAAAGCCAAGCGAACTCATTTTGCACAACAACGCAGCCTAATTGCTCAGATGAAGCAACAGGTTAAATCTCTTTTTCTGCCTAATCTTTGGCAATACACCTTTATACATGATTGGTTGCCGCCTAGTGACATTGATGCAGAGGCGCATGAGGCGGAGCGACAAGAATTTATAGCGACTTATAAGATTAAACCATATGGGGAACAGCCTATTTTTGATGAAACTGAGGTATTAGAAACCTTAAAGGGAGTTTTTGGCTAGAAAGTATTGATAAATAACACTTCTAAAGCCCCTTAATCCGTTTCCACAAATTCTTATAATTCTTGACTGGTCCTCGTTGTTTGCCTGAGTAGTCTATTTTAATCTTTTCATCAATCAATTCTTTTTCATTCAAACAAAGGGGATAGACAAACTCAGGATGCCCAAAATAATTAATAGGACCATATTTTATTGCATAAATCTTTATATTACCATCTGATGTTATCTTAATCAATGGGAAATCTTGGGTATATTCCAAATAATATTTAACCAATCTATGCTGTTTGATTTGCTTGATCAATTCATTAGCACTACTTTCAAATTGAAAGTCAATGTTTTTCCTAGAATCAAAAAGGCTATAGGTGCCAAAATAATAACCTGTTTCCGTTTTAGCGATACCATGCCAGAGAATAGAATTTAAAGGAGTAGGAGAGACCATTAACTGTTTATAAGCAATACCTTGACGATCCAATTGTTGGACAAATTGATGATTAGCAATACCTTTAGAAATAAAAGTCCAAGATAAATATAATGTAGATAATAGAAGGGTTGTGCGGAGTATTTTTTGTTTATTTATCTGGATAGGTCTACCAATAATTAATAATATTACCCCAACTAATAAAAGCAAGGTGTAAATTGGCTCAAAAACATGAATATTATTTGTGGAGAATAAATGGCCATGAAAAGGACTAAATAATTTGGTGCCATAGGTGGTGAACCAGTCTAGAATGGAATGAGTCATAATAGCTAGAAAAAAGGCAAGATACCAGCTATTTTTAGAATGCTTTTTTTGATAAATATGGTGAAATAATAAACCTAGTAAACCACTTAATATAATGGCTAATGGAACAGAATGAGAAATACTTCGATGTACTGTTAGAAAAGCTACTTCATTAAAAAATGGAGCCAACAATACATCCAAATCAGGAATAATACCAGCAACTGTCCCAATTAATAGCGCAGGTTTGCCAATATCCTTATGTTTAATGACCGCAAAGGTGGTCGCACCTAATAAGCCCTGAGTCAATATATCCATTTAATAGAGTATGTTTTAGTGAATTTTGTATTTAAGTGACGGAACAGAAATAAAGTTGGCCACATTCTTTATTTCTAATTCATCACTAACGAATGAATCAACAAAAATCATACATTAAATACAAAGAATTTCGCTCCTTAGAAACCTCTTTTCGGATTTGGATTAATAAAAGGAATAGCAGGCAGTATTTT
>JAHDFT010000502.1:1462-3473 GCA_020628015.1 Bacteroidota bacterium | reverse complement strand
ATTATTTTCTACCAAAAAAAATCTTTACCTTCAAGGCTTTATCTAATTGATGCTATGCCGATGCAAAAACTACTGTATCCCTTTGCTTATTTATATGATAAAATAACTGCCTTTCGCAATTATCGTTTTGATAAAGGATATGCGAAAAGTGTAGAGTTTGACTTGTCCTTGATTGGAGTGGGGAATTTGAGAGTAGGGGGGACGGGTAAAACACCACATATTGAATACTTGATTCGATTGCTACAAAAGGAGCAAGAATTGGCAGTATTAAGTCGAGGCTATCGCAGGCGAACAAAGGGATTTGTACTGGCTGATAAAACGACGACTGCTTTAGAAATAGGAGATGAACCACAGCAAATTAAAAATAAATTCCCTAATGTAGTAGTCGCAGTAGGGGAGGAAAGGGCTTTGGCCATTCCCTTTATATTGGCTGAATATCCTGATATTGACCTCATTTTACTAGATGATGCCTTCCAGCATCGACAGGTCAAATTGGATTGCTCTATTTTATTGACCACCTATCAAGAACCATTTTTTAAGGATTATGTATTGCCTTATGGTCGGCTTCGAGAGCATCCATCCAATTACAAAAGAGCAGATATTATTATCGTCACGAAATGTCCAATGAATCTTTCTGAAGCAGAAAAAAAGGAATGGATGTCGGCAATACAACCTTTTGCACATCAACAAGTGTTTTTTTCCCATTTAAATTATAAAGAACCTTATTCTATCCATAACTTTGCCAATAAGTTGACTTTCCCAAGTGAGGCAAGAGGACTTTTATTGTGTGGTATTGCTTTGACCGAAGAGTTGGAAAGCTATTTAGGAACACAATTGGTTGGACTTGAGCGGCAAATGTATGGGGATCATCATTATTTTACCCAAAGAGAGCTGGACAAAGTGGAAAAATGGGTCAATGATGATACCAATCGTATTGTCTTGACCACAGAGAAGGATGCACAGCGTTTGCTATTACATCAAGAATGGCTGGAAAAAAGTCAATTGCCTATTTTTGTTTTACCTGTAGCAGTCTCCTTGGCAGAACAAGGCGAAAAGCAACTTATTGAAGCGATAAAATCTAAACTGAAAGATAAGTAACAGTCAAAAATAATTAATATTCAATATGGAAAATCTCTTACAAAAGCTATCGGAAACGGTGGCGCATATTCGATCAAAGACGGATTTTGAACCGCAGTATGGTATTATTTTAGGAACAGGTTTAGGTGGTTTGGTCAAGGAAATTGATGCAAAGGTGGTTTTGGAGTATGACACCATTCCGCATTTTCCTGTTTCAACTGTTGAAAGTCATTCTGGACGCTTGATTTTTGGTCATATTGGCAGTAAAGCGATTGTGGCGATGCAAGGAAGGTTTCACTATTACGAGGGGTACTCTATGAAGGAGGTGACTTTTCCAGTAAGGGTTATGAAGGCTTTGGGCATTAGTCATCTTTTTGTTTCTAATGCAGCAGGTAGTGTAAGTGCGGATATTGATAAGGGGGATTTGGTGATTATTAAGGATCACATTGACCTGCAAAAGGAAAATCCACTTCGAGGGCATAATCACCCTGAGTTGGGACCTCGTTTCCCAGATATGAGCCAGCCTTATGATGCAGAATTAATTGAAAAAGGGGCAGCAATTGCTACCAAGATTGGTTGTAGCTTTCACAAAGGGGTTTATGTGAGTGTTTCTGGCCCTAATTTAGAAACTAAAGCTGAGTATGTGTTTTTAAATCGTATTGGAGCGGATATTGTCGGGATGTCTACGGTGCCAGAGGTGATTGTGGGCGTTCATGCAGGCTTGAAAATATTTGCGATTTCTGTGGTGACAGATGTTGGCTTCCCTCCTGAGCGTGTGGTGCCAGTTACGGTGGAGGAAGTGATTGAAGTGGCGATGAAGGCGGAACCTAAAATGACTCAGGTAATGAAGGAGTTGATTGAGGCGATATAATTATAATCATGGATAAATAAACAAAGGGGTACACTTTTAATTAAGTGTACCCCTTTGTTTATT
>JAHDFT010000502.1:0-1362 GCA_020628015.1 Bacteroidota bacterium | reverse complement strand
ATGGATAAATAAACAAAGGGGTACACTTTTAATTAAGTGTACCCCTTTGTTTATTTGTTTTAGGAACAGTCAAAAAATAATTTTCTTAACGATTTTATTTTATCTAAATAAGAAAGAAACCCCTAGTAAACCAGCATGAGGCTGATAGAGGTTAAAATCAGCAATGGTGACTTGACCATCCATATTGAGGTCAGCCTCGTAATAACCACTCACCGAAGCAGATTGTGCCAAGTAGTAATTGGTATAATCCGTATTAATTAAAGTTCCATCTCCATCCATATCACCTGCATGAAGTGCGTAAATCAAGAAATTTACCTCCGTCAATTGCTCATCTTCTTCTTCTGGGCTTGTAGTTAAAGCCATTTCTGCTCCATCCACAAAACTGTAAACCTCTTGATTGGAGAGGAATATAGGGATTGGAGTCATTACATCTAGGTGGTTACGAGCAACAACTGCAACACTATAATTACTATTGGGAAAAGCTCCTTGCACAATCATACCTTCATAAGGACCACCTGTATAATCATGATTGACAATGGTTCCATCTTCTAGCAAAATGGCGGCTTGTTGGGCTACAATACTGCCCTTATCTGCGCCATCTCTAATCTCCACCATGACCCAATCTACTGTTCCATCAGGAAAATCTTCAATAGAGGCCACACTTTCGGCACCATTGTAATTCCAAGGCGCAGTATTAAATGGTTGGGCAAGTGGCAATAAGCCTTTGTCTCTTAAGTCTGTTCTCATCAAACCTGTAGCAGGTACATACGGCCCTTCTAGTAAAGCTTTCATTTGCAATTGAATGATTGGTGCAGCACCTGCTGGGGTATGGGTACAACCCAGAGCAGGATGACAGCCATCAACAGTAGAAGGATCTTCATCATTACAAAGTCCTACAGCAATTGCCAAACTATCTAGGAGTAAATTACAGGCATTATCCCATTCGGAATCACAGCAATAACCATCATACCAAATCACCTCAAAAATAATCCCATCAATATTGGCTGGTGGGTTAGGACCTGGAGGCGGAAAGTCACTCTCATAAGAAGGGCAGGTTTGTGGGCAATGTGGCATGGGGCGGCTATTCGCTCCACTAGGCAAACATTGGTCAAACCAACAATCGTTATTATAGTCTCCATCAGGAAAGTGGGCTGCTGGCGCATTTCCATCGCTATCACAATGCTCCTTCAATTTATCAATACAAAAAGCATCGAATTCGACATTACAACAAGCAGAGTAGTTGTTGAGTACATAAGCCATACAAGGATAATTATCTGGATACGGCGGAGGATAGGCAGAGTCATAAGAGTCACAAGCTTGACTCAGATTGACGAGCCCCAAACTCATTGTCCAAAACGCAAA
>JAHDFT010000501.1 GCA_020628015.1 Bacteroidota bacterium | reverse complement strand
CAACAGGAATAATACCAAATGAACCCTGTTAAAATAATTTTGAATTAATACTGACAAAAGTATACTACTTTACAAATTTACGCTTTTTTTTTGGGAAAAAAAGGTGATTTTTATGATGCCCTATTAAAGTTCAATCGTTTCTCCAATCTTAGGCAGTAGTAAAGTCTTTCCCTTAGCGGCAAAAGCAGCAATTGCTTTTTCATGGTCAATTTTTATAAAGCCAAAAGTATCATAGTGCATTCCTACAATTTGATCACATTCTATAAAATCAGCAGCAATAACTGCTTCGTCTACACCCATAGTAAAGTTATCTCCAATAGGTAGTAGCGCAAAGTTAAGCTTTGTGAATAATGGAATCAATTTCATATCCATTGTTAGTGCAGTATCACCAGCATAATAGAAATTACCTTCTGCTGTTTCTATGACAAATCCACCAGGATTGCCTCCATAAGAACCATCAGGTAATACACTAGAATGTACTGCATTAACATATTTGACTTTTCCAAAGTCAAAATTCCAGCTTCCTCCATGATTCATGGGATGACCTTTACTATAATCGTGTTTGCTACCAAACCAAGATACAATCTCATAATTAGAAACAATTGTTGCTTCATTATTTTGTGCAATTGCTAGGGCATCAGCAACATGATCAGCATGTCCATGAGAAATTAGGATATAATCAGCTTTGATGCTATTTATATCAATGTCTTTGGCTAAATCATTAGGGCTAATAAACGGATCAAATAATAATGTTTTACCTGCTACTTCAATTTGGACAGTTGCATGACCATAAAAAGTTACTTTCATTTTGTTGTGGTTTAAGGGATTATTTTGAGGCAAAAGTAACAATAGTTTGCTTACAAAACAACCAATTTGGTCTGGTAAGATGCAGTTCCATCTGTCACCTGAACAAAGTATACGCCTGTCACCCAATTATTGGTAGGAAGGGTATATTCTCCATTAGTAGGATAGTTAGGTAATTGATCCGCATAAACCTGTCTACCTAGTTTATCAAAAATTTGCACCTGCCATTCTTGACTATTCTGGTTTGGTGTTGGCAAAACCAATTGGCTATAGGCTTTCGCAGGATTAGGATAACAAGAAATGGTCTCTTGAATTTGTGGATTAGGAGTTGTACCTACAGGGAAGAAACCAGGGTAAAACTGGAAATTATCAAAGAAAATATTGTTTCCTTCTCCTCTGATCTGATGTAGCTGTAATAATGCATTTCGACTATTTTTGTACTGAGCAATATTGATAAGGACATGTTGCCAATCACTTTCGTTTTCTGGCATAAATGGTGCATCATCTATAGGATCAACAGTTGCCAAATCAGCTCCTTTTTTATGAAAAAGGGTATCAAAACTTTCTAGGCAGTCTACCGAAATTAACAGCAATAATTCATCTTCTGCACCTGTAGAGCTGGGAGCATAGGCATAATCAAATTCAATAATGGTATCATTGGAAACGCCAATATCTAGTTTTCTAAAGTGCATAATATCGGTATTGCCTAAACCATCATACTCAAAATTATTAATATACATCGCTCCCATACCAGCACCAGAACTAAGCCCCTCTATTTTTTCAAAGACATTACGCTCATTTTGTTCCCAGTCAATTGGTGGAAAGAAAGCTCTTTCAAATTGCTCATATAGAGACTTTTTATAACCATGAAGTACAGTAGTAAAAGAATGTACATGACTATTGTTATCAGGGTCTAAATCTTCCTCAAAGTTAGGATTATTAACCACAAAGAAAAGCTCATAACGCAAGCCTGCCGAACTGGTAGCACTAGGTAATAATGTTTTAGGAAGTCCAATTTCAGGCAGTATTGCTTCCGCCTTTCCTAAACTCTGTATCCCTGCATTGTCTGCTCCATCGTATTGCCATAAATGTTTATAAGTTTCCTCTCCTCCAACAATACCATATTCAATTTCCGCAAAGAAGATAGGGTCTTCTCCAAAGTTGGTGATTTCTACAACAGGCGAAAAAACAGTACAATTACCTGATTCCTCTAATGGATAGGTTGCACTCACAATAGCTGCATCAATCTTTTTGAGTGTAGAGATACAAGCAATGGCATTATCTGCAACATTTCTTTTCTTGCCTGTGCCTGATATAGTAGCACGCATACGTACTTTTTGTCCACCTGTAAAAATATTTTGACAAGCATCGTTGGTATAATCCATATAATTTTCCACCATATCTGGTAGATCGCCAGTTGTACCAGAGCCACAACTATTAGCAGAAAAATTACAACCATAATTTTGTTGGCTGGTAGGAGGCGTATCACTTACAAAATCATCTTGCGAACAGTTTACCGCATCATTACCCCTGCCCCAAGGATGGTATAAGTTCAACCAATGACCAATTTCATGAGCAGCAGTACGACCACCATTGTAAGGACTAGATAGATTTCCTACTGTACCAAATGCCCAATAACACATCACCAGACCATCCACATTACTATTAGGCGCAGTATCAGGAATATAGGCATACCCAATAACTCCATCACTTAAACCATTCACCACCCAAATATTTAAATAATCCTCTGTTGGCCAAGCAGTAATACCACCCTTACTAGTGTACTTCATTAACTCACAACTTTGACCAACGACACTACCTTGATCACACATTTCATACTGACGAACGTCTACTTCTTTTCTAGTAATCCCAAAAGTCGGATTCCCATTAGGGTCAACACGAGCCATACAAAATTCAATTTCTACATCTGCTTGTATATCTTTGAATTCATCTCTGACCTCATCTTTATTGCTATTACTCAAGCTAAAGATACGGTTAAGTTCATCTATTTGAGAGTAAATTTGTTCATCTGAAATATTAGAATCTGGTTCTCTGTCATAATGCAATACATGAACCACAACAGGAATGGTTAATACGGCTCCCGAAGCTTTAGCAAATTCATCTGTTGCCAAACGTTTCTGTAGTGCTTCCTCTTCTTTATTGAGTCTATCCAACAAGGTAGGATCTTTTTCTATTGCCAATTGTAATAGTCGATCTGTACCACAAGTATGTCGATTGTTTTGTGAGAATAACGAATGAGGCATTATAATTATACCTAAGAGGAGTAGTGATAGGAGAGTGGACAGTTTATTCATAATATATGTCAAATTTAAAGAAGTTGATTTACATGCCATTACTGTTTCTATAATTAGACGTTTTCGGATTTTTTTCCCTAGCAATGGACTATTTAAATAATTCTAGGTTAAAAATAGTAAAATAACTATTGGTGAAAAAATAAATCTGTGCTTTTGTAAGGAAGTTAACGATTGTAAAGCCATATAGTTGCCTATTTTGGTCATTTTTAGGCTATTCTGTCTTTTTATTTTGTCACTATTCCTTATATTGCTTGATAAAGGACTCGTGATAAAGTAGCTAAGGTAATGCTATTGCCTAATGTTTAGGAACAGTAGAAAAATAAATTGTATTTTGATTGACAAATTTTAAACTATACTTCG
>JAHDFT010000500.1 GCA_020628015.1 Bacteroidota bacterium | reverse complement strand
TAGATTGAATCAAGGTGGATCGGCTTATTGGTGGGATTGTGGGCGGTTAAAAGAAAAGTCCTTAGTTCTGAGATAATTGGGCGTATATCTTCTTTCGCCCTGAAAGGGCTTAAGCATTAGCATAGGGCATCGCCCTATGAAAAATGAGATAACCTATACACGCCCTGAAAGGGCAAAAGCCGTGTGGACAAGGACTTGACCATCAATCCAATACTAGATACATTAACTAATTATTTGGTTTGGCTTTCGCCCTTTCAGGGCTGAATGTATATTACTTGTATTCGTAGGGCGATGCCCTACGCTAATGCTTTTGCCCCTTCAGGGCTGGAATAAAAAATATATCATGCAAAAGATAAACTCCCCCCACAAATATTTTAGAACTAGAAAAGTCCCCACCATTACGCTCCCTCCTCCTTAGAAAAAGCAAAAGCCGACAAAGCAAAAGTACACAAAACTACTATAACCGTATGCACAGGATTCACATCTGTTTTAATATGCCCCGCAAATTCCAACCAAGGCACATCCCCAACAAAATGCACCAATAATTTAGGTACATTCATCAAACCAGCCAGTCCCAAACCAAAAATTAATATCCATTTAGAATAGCGAATGTATTTGCTTTCTTTTTGTAAGGATAAATAGGCTCCAATGGCTGCTACAGCAAAAAATACCAAACTGGTATATGGAGCTGAAATAGGGAAAAAATAAGTAGCAAAAGCCGCTGCTGATGCTATAATAAACCAAGCAATTAAGCTACGAATATGATAAGATTCAAAAAGTGGCGGTTTGGAGGAATCGGCTGGGGGAAGGACTTCCTGTTTTTGTCGATTGTCATTTTTAATACCTCCATTAATTGTTGCTTTATCTTCTACAGTAATGGAATCATTATTTTCAATATAATCCCCTTCTTTCACCTCGATTTTTCGATTATTAGAATCATTATTTTCAGTATAATTCCCTTTTATTTCTTGCTTGCCTTCATAATTATGCTCTATATTCAAAGTCCCAATATGCGCCCCTCGCAAATCTCCCTTCAATAAACCCTCCTTCTCCTTTCGCTTGATTTGCTCCTGAACTGCTTCTGGACGCTCATAAAAAGCATGGTCAATTAAATCTAATATGTCCACTTCTAAATAAGGATCTTTGTCACATTCCTCCTTTGTTTTTTGGCGTTTCAATTTCCCCAAAAGCTTTTTATACTGATGTAAATGAGGTGCTTCCTCATCCACACAAGTTCTACAAGTACAAGGCACCATAATATCTGTACTTTCTAGCAAATTGAATTTGGTATTGAGGTCTTCTAGGTGTTTCATGACCAATTCCTGCAAAAACCAACGATCCTTTTGTTCCCCACTCATGACCAAACGAATATAGCCCTGATTGTAATTTTTAACTTCTTCTACCAATATCCGTCCTTCCTTCTTTTGTAAGACCACCCCTTTTCGCCAGACTTGTTGCGCTTGTATGTATTCATGTAGGCGCACCGTTAGGCGATTGACCAAGCCATAGGGTAAAAAATCATAGCGATATTGGAGCTGAATGGGCTGGGCTAAATGCTGGTCGATGCCATCGGGAGCAGCCTCACTCAGGCATTGGGGAATGAGATAGGCTTGTGGGCTGCAATGGGGCAATTCAAAGCAAATTTCAAAGCGTTGGAGGAGTTCTCGCAATTCATTAATCATGTGTTCATAATCCCTGCCCTGCCAAATACGGAGGAGATCACTACGCTCAAAACGCCCATTATTGGCTTGGATGCTTTTATCTAAAATGACCGCATAAGTCGCCTGTGTTGCCCAATTCCGTCGCAAAATGACCAATTTATACAAAGCCGTACTGGGATCATTGTGATAATGAATAATGGAGCCGATTTCGTGGAGATAGCGACTAATTAATAAAGCAGCCTTGGTTTTGTGAACACCGCAGGAGGCACAAATCTCCAAATATTGCTCTAGGTTAATATAGGCTTTTTCCTTGGCTAGAATATCGAGTTTTTCCTTAATGGCAAACCATTTTTTAGGTAAAACCAAGCCGACATTGGGTATTTTAGTGGCAATTAATTCCTGTATTTGCTGGCGAATGGCTTGAATGGCGGTTTCCTTAGTACTACAGACTTGATGCAAATCGACCTCCCAAGCTTTGGACTCTAAAAAATCGTATTGCCGACCTAGATTGTGAAAGGTGCTTAGGTTTTTGGGGAAATCCTTATAGAGATTATAGACATATAGGGTCGGACTTTTGCGGGCGAGTTTTTGGATGGTTTGGAGCCAATAATTGGCCGCAATGCTTTGTTTATTTTCCCCAGTAAGGACGGTATTATTTTCTGGATCTCTGGTACAATCGACCAAAATATAAATGGCACGTTGGCTCATAAAAAATTGGTGAATGGGATATTGAATGTCCTGTCCCCCAAAATCCCATAAATGGGCAATGTATTCCTGTCCTTGATATACATAAGTCCAATCTTCGACCTCTACGCCTCTTGTACTGCCTGTGGCAATAGGTAATTTTGCATCCGATGCCCTTAGTTTTTTAGACAAACTCGTTTTCCCTGCATGAGGTCGCCCCACAATCAAAACCTTTGCCTCATTAATGGCTATTTCGCCCTGTTCTGCTATGGCTTCAAAATAATCTACCACCGCTTCCTGCCCCAATTGAATCCATTCTGGGGCTGGCTTTTTTAGTTCGTGGCAATTGTGTAGGAAAATGCCTTTTTCAGCGGTAGCATATAAAGTATGTTCACCAAAAGTAAAAGGAATACTAAACTCATTACTTTCTTTAGTAGCTTCAGTAGTGGTCTTTGCTGTAAGTTGCTTCCAATGAAGGGGAAGTTTTTTATTAAAAATTAAATTTTGAAGTGGCCCAAGATATTTTATTGGATTATTAGATAGATCAAGGCCATTTAAGTGTACTAATTGTTCCAATCCCTCTATCTTCTGGATTTGATTTTGATCAAGAGAAAGGATAGTTAAATTTTTCAATTGTTCCAATCCCTCTATCTTCTGGATTTGATTTTGATAAAGAGAAAGTCCATTTAACTTGACTAGTTTATCCAATCCCTCTATGTTCTGGATTTGATTTTGATAAAGAGAAAGTCCATTTAACTTGACTAGTTTATCCAATCCCTCTATGTTCTGGATTTGATTTTGATAAAGATCAAGTAGCGTTAAATTTTTCAATTGTTCCAATCCCTCTATCTTCTGGATTTGATTTTGATCAAGATAAAGTTGAGTTAAATTTTTCAATTGTTCCAATCCCTCTATCTTCTGGATTTGATTTTGATCAAGATAAAGTTGAGTTAAATTTTTCAATTGTTCCAATCCCTCTATCTTCTGGATTTGATTTTGATCAAGATAAAGTTGAGTTAAATTTTTCAATTGTTCCAATCCCTCTATCTTCTGGATTTGATTTTGATCAAGATAAAGTTGAGTTAAATTTTTCAATTGTTCCAATCCCTCTATCTTCTGGATTTGATTTTGATCAA
>JAHDFT010000499.1 GCA_020628015.1 Bacteroidota bacterium | reverse complement strand
ACTAGGCTCAAAATAAACACAACGATCAAAACAATCCAATCCAGGTCTATAACCATTATTGTAATAGTTCGTTTCCACAATATTGCCTTCTGTATCTATTGCTACTAAGGCGATTCGGTTATTAATGGCTTCCCCTGTTTCTGCCGACTTTTCTATTTCCTCAGCAACAATCATAAATTCCTCCTCAGCAATTTGTTCCATAAAATAAATCCTAGTAGCAGTTAGGGCTAAATCTTTGCTAAACTCAATGCTGCCTGTCGCATCTATTTTAATCCATTTATAGGTCAAATCCTCCCAAAGTACATCGTAATTGGGTTCATAATAGCCCTCTTCCAATGCAGGATTAATATCAGCAGGATTATTGGAGGCTAAAAATAAGTATCCACCATCATTTGTGGCATGTAAATATTTGATGGTATAATCGGGCAAGCTCCGAAAAACGAGTTCTCCTTTTTCTTGGGCTTGGGTTTCTAATTGGAAGCATAAACATAAAATAATGCCTACAAAAATGCTTCTAAAACAGTTAAAATAATTCGCCTTTTGACTATTATTGAACTGTGTGGGTGTTTGTAAAAATTTCATAATTCCAAATTGAGATTTGTGGGTTTGTGAATGATTTTTAATTGGGTGATGGCAGCATGAGTTTAACCCTATCTTTTATTTGACAATCTTACCTGTAGCGACTTGTTTACCCTTTGATTGAAGTTCCCAAATATACACTCCTGATGGTAAATCAAGAGGCAACACTTGCTCATTTGAGTGTAATTTAAAAGATTGATACAACTGCCCATCAATTTGATAAATATTGCATAGTATTGGAGCTGCTGATGCCTCAAAATGACTCATTTTAACCAATAATTGTGCTGTACTTGGATCAAAATTTACCATAATATCATCTGTATTGATGATCCCTTCAACACTTGCTAAAAATTGCTGTTTAGATCGCCCATCTTGCTCAATGACTTTTAAGCGGTAATAATAGCTTTGGGCAAGCGAAGTAGATAATTCATCAATATAAGTATACTTAGCTCCCTGTTCCCTATTCTTCGCTTTGATGCTTGCAATCTGCTTAAAATGATGCCCATCAGTGCTTCGTTCTACTACAAAATGACTAATTTGCTCTTCTGTAGCTGTCTGCCATTCTAGCTGGGTTTTACGGGCTTTTTGATCTAGCCATTCTGCGGTAAAATAATGCAATTCAACAGCCAATAAAACATTATCTACAACTGCTTGATTGAGGAGTAAATAGGGATAATAAATGCCCTCTTCTTGATAATATCCTCCTGTTGTATATTCCATTTCTCCTGTAATTATTGGAGCTTGCAACTTTCTCAATGCTTGCGTCTCTCCATAACTTTTTTCCCAACGCAAATATCCATCCTCATTAACTTTCTGAATCCAAAGCCTTCCTTCAACTTCATAAACTATAATAAAACCATTGTCAATAGTTGGTTCTAGTCTATAGATATTTTCCTCTGGTGTTGTCAATCCCTCATTTAAATTCAACGACCTTTTCCACAGAAAATCGCCATCAGCCGTATAGCGATATAAATATACTTTGCCATCTTCCTCAGTTCCTAGTAAAACATAGGCACCATCATTGGTTACAGCTATATTGAATTTTGAGACCAACTGTTCTTCAATAGGAATATCATCTACTGCTGCTGAAGCTTTAGCCCAAATTTGTTCCCCACTTGCTTCTGTTTTGACCAATTGTTTACCTGTTGCTTCGTAGATCAAATTATTATAGAAAGGGTAATAATATTCATCACTTGTCCAATAATAAGCAGAATAAGTCGATAAGGAGAAAACTTTATTAGCACTCGTTTTCCTTTGAATAATATCACGATGCCCTATTTGTCTAAAACTAGCTTGCTCTGAAATGCTATCAGGCACAGTATAACGAGGATGATAATCTTTATACCATATACTCCAACTATTTGGGCGAATATTTAAAGAAACAGGTCTAACAAAATAACCAGGACCTTCGATTACCCAAAATATCCCTGTCATACTTTGTCCAAATAATAAAATATTATCCTCTTCAAAACCCAAAAACAAACTAGGTTCAAAATGGGTGCAGTAATCAAAACAATCAAAATCATTTTTATCGCCATTTGAATAATAGATGCTATCCGTAATATAACCTGTCGCATCCATATTCATTAATACAAAGTCATCAGTATAAATATAGCCATCTTCAGTTAGTAAGGGTTGTTCTGTTATTAGCATAAAATGGTCTGGACTCATTTGTTCTATAAGGTAAATATAGGTAAATCGAATACTTATATTTTTGGTAAATTCGATGCTACCTGAGCTATTGATTTTTCCCCACAAATACACATCCTCAGAATCACTCCCTTTTGTAGGATAAGCAGGACGTGCCAATAAAGACCTTGCTAAAAATAAATAGCCTCCATCGTCTGTAGGAAATAAATGAGTAATACTATAACCTGGAAATTCTCGAAATACGAACTCTCCTTCTTGTAATTCCTGCGCCTGAACGCTTGTATTTAGAAATAATAAAAAAAGAACGCCTAAAAAAAGTCGGACACCTTTAGCTACAAAAGTCATAAGGCAAGTCAATGCTAATCGGGGCATCGTTTTCATAATTCGTAAATTTTAATGAATTTAGAAATGATAAAACAATAAATTACTGACTCCTTTGACTCCTTTGACTCCTTTTTGCGATTTTATAAAGAAGAAATACCTGTTCTATTTTTATTGGTGAAATAATCAATAATGCAAGTTAAAAATTGATCCAATCAAGTTCAAAAACAAAAAACGTAGAATGTAATCCAAATAACATTAGCATACTGTTCTAGCAAATCAAAAACAATTAACAAAAAAGCTCAAAAACAAATACTAATATAGACAATTAATCCTTATTTAATTCCATTTTGTTAGAAAAAATCACTTTTTTTATTAGCAAAATAAATCCACCAATAAAAAATACCAAGTATGACAAGCATCATTCAATTAGACACAACAGAATTAAAGCAAGCCGTATCCATATATCTTTTCCAATTTGGTACCATTGCAGCAACAGAAGGCACTTATAAACTCCTACAAAAAAAAGTTTTAAACGGCTTAACTGATGTTTCCGTTTTTTCAGTAGAACGAAATATGAACATACCAGCCGACCAGTTGATCCGATTTAATTTGCGCTTTGAAATTGACAACCACAATTCCGCACACTTACAATTGTGTTTGTGTCAAGCTAATCCATCAGACTTAGCCATATTATCTTGGCGTTGGGTGGCTCCCATTGGTTTTATGGGTAAATGGAGTGATGAGTTACAACAAGCCCCTTGGTCAGATGGTGGAGAAGACTATTGCATCAGAATTACACCTAATGAAGATGGAATAATGGTCAAATTATCAGAATTTTCTGTAACGGATAGGCATAAGCCTTGGCCTGTACTTCCTGAATTTACGCCTGTAGATCAGGCGGTTCAATGTCCATGTAAAGGAGCGAAGCATATTTGATTGCT
>JAHDFT010000498.1 GCA_020628015.1 Bacteroidota bacterium | reverse complement strand
CTACGCTATTGCTTTTGCCCCTTCAGGGCTAGAATAAAAGATATATCATGCCAAAAATAAACTCACTCCCAAATATCTTAGAACTAGTAATTTCTTAATATTAAAAATATTTCTTGGTGACTAGTCTTTAATAATCACCTTTCCTTAATCGTCTCCATATAAGCCAAACACAACTGTATCGTCGCTTCGATGCCTTGAGCATGAGTGCGTTCCATACCATGTGAAGCATGAACCCCTGGGCCAATTAAAGCCATTTTAAAATCATTCCCCCCATACAAAGCCGCTGATCCATCAGAGGTATAGTAGGGGAAGATGTCTATTTTGTAGGGAATACTATGTTTGGTAGCAAGCTGAACGAGGGTTTTGCGGAAGTGGTAATCATAAGGTGTAGAGGCATCCGCCGCACAGATGGAGCAATGGGTTTCCTTTCCACTAGCATTATCACCTACAACAGCCATATCAATACATAACATCTCTTTAATCGTTGGAGCAAAACAGCCACCTGATGCACCATGTCCAACTTCCTCATAATTGGAAAAAAACAATTCTACAGGAGCCGTTTGACCAGCCTCCGCCAAGCGTCGAGCAATTTCAAAGAGAACAAAACAACCTGCCTTGTCATCCATAAACCGAGATTTGATATAACCCGAAGCTGTTTCTTGATAACGAGCATCAAAAGCAATAATATCACCAATCCGAATGCCTAATGCTTCCGTATCTTCATCAGAATGGACTTCCTCATCCAAACGAATGTACATGGATTTTGGCTCTCTTTTGGCCGTATGACTTTCTCTATTGACATGGGCGGAGGGATTTTTGAGCAATAAAGTACCTGTAAATATTTTATCGTCTAAGGTATGTATTCTACAATATTCTCCTTCAAAGCTGCCCAATATGGGATAGCCTAATTTATAAAAAGATAAATGTCCACTATCTAAAATGCCTGATACAATCGCTCCTAGCGTATCACAATGTGCGGCAATAACTAAGCTAGGATCAGCTCCCAAACTACATTTTACAGCTCCTTTATTGGTAAATTCTGGTTGCCAGCCATAGCTTTTTAATAGATCATAAATGTATTGACAGGCTTGGTGAGTAAAGCCAGTAGGGGAGTCGATGGCGACTAGTTCTTGAAGGGTTTTTAGATTGGACATATTTATTTTTTCTGAGGTTTTCTTTTTTACAAATACAGACTAAAAACAAAGGAGGATATAGGCTAATCATATACCCATATCCTCCCCAATACCAAATTGATTGAATCATTTATTTTTTACGTCGTCTTTCTCTACGATTACCACCCTGTCTCTGCGCTCTTTCCTCTTGCATTCGCTTTTGTGCCTGCTGTTGCTCCTTCATCATTTTTTCCAATCGTCCTTGGAAAGAAGAAACCTCTTTAGGCTTCTGTTGGTTCGCCTGAATTTCTTTACGAATTTTATCTTCATTAATAAAGAACTTCTTGATCACCCATTGTTGAACAAAGCTAATCACATTCGATAAGAAGAAGTAGAAAGTCAAACCAGCCGAGAAGCTATTGAAGAAAAACAAAAGCATTACTGGCATAATGTATTGCATTACCTGCATCTGCTTGGCAAATTCATTATTTCCAGCAGATGGAGTCATGGATTGGTTGACCTTCATATAAATCAAACTACTTGCAGCAGATAGTAAACAGAATAAACTGACGTGATCTCCATAGAAAGGAATCTCAAAAGGCAGACTCATAATCGAATCATAAGTAGACAAGTCATTTGCCCACAAGAACGGCTGTTGTCTTAGCTCAATCGAAGAGGGGAAAAAACGATACATCGCAATCAGAATCGGAAATTGAAGCATCTGCGGTAGACAACCTCCCAAAGGATTTACCCCAGCATTCCGATACAATTGCATCTGCGCCATTTGCAGTTTCTGTGGATCTTTTTCATACTTCTCTTTCAAAGCCTCCAAATCAGGTTTCAATACATTCATCTTAGCAAAAGACATGTAAGATTTACGAGTTAATGGGAAGAGTAGTGTTTTGATAAACAGGGTTAGAATAAGGATAATGACCCCGTAATTACCAATATATTTATCTAGGAAGTTGAACATTGGAATGATGAACCATTTATTCACCCAGCCAAAGATTCCCCAGCCTAGTGGCACCATATCTTCTAAGCCTTTATCATAAGCTTTAAGCGTTTGATAGTGATTTGGACCAATATACCAGTGCATTGGGAAGGTAAATTGGGCATCTCGCTCATAAACGAGGGTCAATTTCGATTCTGAAATTTCTAAGGTTGGATCAACATCTGTCGCAGGCTTTTTAATAGAGACATCCCCATTCTTAAAGCCTTTATCCGCCAACAAAGAGGTATTAAAGAACTGCTGCTTGTTACCTACCCATTCTAATACACTCGTTTCCTTCTGGTCATCACTTGTTTCACTCAAATAAGTAGGACTATCATCCCGCTCTTTATAATAAACCCCCGTATTGTATCGCTCCGATTCCACATCCTTTTCCTGTCTTTGCATATGATGTTTCCACTTTAAAGCAATCTTAGTACCATCCAACATATTGGCATGAAAGCCAACCATTTTCAGGTCATAATCAACCATATAAGTACCATCAGGTGCAAAACGATAATATTGCTCAATATAGGCATCATCATCTTTATATAAACGGAATACGACTTCTTCCTTGCTTTGTTTAAAAATAGTAAAGAAGTAATCTTCAGTAGAAACAGCGTATTTATCTAGGAAAAATTGATAGGCAAATTGATTATTATTGCCATCAATTAGTACTAATGGTAAAGAATCAGCGGTGACATAACCTTTTATTTCTGCCCTGTATAGTTTTCCTCCTTTATTGGAGAAGGTTAATTTTACCTTGTCATTTTCTAAAGTAACAAATTGTTCTTGTGCGGTGCTATCTTGCTTAAATAATCCTGGAACAACTTGAAATCCACTATTGTTGTTTTGTGCCTGATTATTGACTACAACATTACTGCCATTGGAAGGATTTGTATTTCCTGTATTGCCTATTGGAGCGTTTACAGCCGTACTATCTCCCTTCATGGTATTGGGAGAAGGTGGCGGTGGCTCCAAAAAGTAAGAATAAACCATGAACAATAATGCCATCAGCAATAAGCCAGTCAGCATATTTTTATCAACCCCTTGCATATATCGGTTTAAAATGTAAATGTAATGGTAATATTACTCAACATGCTGAAAGAACGATATGTTTATATCAGCAATTGGTAATCGTAAAAAAAGAATCAATGGTTTTGTAAAAAAGGACTGTTCCTTTGGCATACAAATTTCCCTGGTTATAAGATAATTGGGGGTATATCTTCTTTCGCCCTGAAAGGGCTGGAATAAAAGATATATCATACCAAAGATAAACTCATCCCCAAATATCTTAGAACTAGAAACTTCCTGATTACAGCTTCTCCTTAGACCTTTTGCAAAACCGCCGCAAAGTTAATAAAAAATAGACAGTTATTGCATGTATTGTTGATT
>JAHDFT010000497.1:1469-3521 GCA_020628015.1 Bacteroidota bacterium | reverse complement strand
ACTGTTACTAAGTTGCTTCTTATTTTACGATGTACTCAAGGACAACAACAAAAAACTCCACAAATCTATGAATATTAAACAACCCTGGCTTAGAGTACTGCTTTTTATTCCTGTATTTTTGATCGGTGCGGTTATAGCTGGTCTAATAGCATTAGGTATTGCTACTGTCTACTACAAAATGAATGGCTTATTTCTGCCAGATATTGGTACTTTAGCAGAAAAAACTTGGTTTTTAACCCTATCCCAAGTATGCAACCTAATAGTCAGCCTAATCATTATCTGGTGGTTTCGGACCAAAATGGATCAGAAAAGTGTCTGGAGTTTGGGTTTTCAATGGAAGGGTTTTGAAAAAGATGCATGGATTGGTTTTTGGCTCGGAACAGTACTGATTTCTCTTGGATTTTTATTACTTTGGGTCAGTAATAATCTAGTGATCACCAATGTTCAATTACTAATAGGTACTTTTCTCCTACAAATCTTTTTATTTATGGTTGTTTCCATTCATGAAGAAGTAGTAGTTAGAGGTTATATCCTGACTAATTTAATGGAGGCTACAGGTAAATATCCTGCCTTACTAATTAGTGCTGTATTATTTGGTTTGATGCATATGGGAAATAGTAATGTATATTGGGTAGGGGTATTGAATATTATTTTGGCTGGTGTTTTATTAGGACAGTATTACATTTACAAAAAGAACCTCTGGTTTCCAATTATGCTACATTTTAGCTGGAACTTTTTTCAAGGAGCTGTCTGGGGATTTGAGGTTAGTGGGGTAAATATTGAAAGTATTGTAGAACAAGAAACCGTCGGTTCTAAACTCCTCACAGGAGGCGAGTTTGGCTTTGAAGGATCTATAATCTCCTTGATTTTATTGGTGGTTGCCATTATTTGGATTGAGTTAAAATATGGTGACTTATTAGTGAAATCCTAGTAAATAACATCAAAGTAAGGATTCTTTGATGTTATTTATCACAACATATTTATAAACTAAATTTTTCTTTAAATTTTGGTTTATTCTAATTCATTGTTACTTTTGGGAATAGAAGATATCCCGTACACAACTAACCATGATACTATTTATTCATATGGTTATTAAAAATAAGACTTTCTAATGGAAAGTAATTCACTAGCTAATATTTTTCGATCCTTTGATGGCTTACCAGTACTAATTATTGGTGATGCAATGATCGACCATTATGTTTTCGGGGAGGTTAATAGAATCTCACCTGAAGCACCCGTTCCTATTGTAGATGTAACAACAGAAGAAGACCGATTAGGTGGAGCTGCCAATGTAGCATTAAATGTAAAAGCATTAGGAGGTAATCCTATTTTGGCAACTGTCGTGGGAGATGATAAGGAAGGACATTTGTTTAAATCCATTTTACATGAAAATGGCATTGAAAGTTCTTATGTGATTTTAGATTTGGAACGACAAACAACAGTAAAGACAAGAGTGATTAGTGGAAGTCAGCAATTGATGCGTTATGACCGAGAGCGAGCCGCTACCTTAGATGAAAAGACCGAGATTTTATTCTTAGACAACATCATTGAAATTTTATACAATCAAAGACCGCAGGTCGTTATTTTTCAGGATTATAATAAAGGGGTATTGACCCCTAAAGTGATTGCTAATGTCATTCACCAATGCGAGCAAGCCAAAATTCCTGTAGCGGTTGATCCTAAATTCGATAATTTCTTTGCTTATAAAGGTTGTACATTATTCAAACCAAATTTACGAGAAACAGCTACAGCATTAGAGATTCCTAATATGGCAAATCTATTGCCCAATGTATTACCCGAAGCCGACCAAATGCTTCGAGAGGAATTATCTCATATGTATTCGGTCATCACCCTATCTGAAAAAGGTTTATTTGTAGGAGCAGGAGATGATTATGAATTGATCCCTTCTTTTCACCGAACCATTAGCGATGTTTCAGGAGCAGGAGATACAGTCATCAGTCTCATGGCACTAGGTTTAGCCCTCAACTTAGATGTTTTCGCCATTGCAGAATTAGCAAATATCGCCGCAGGATTAGTCTGCGAAAAAATAGG
>JAHDFT010000497.1:0-1369 GCA_020628015.1 Bacteroidota bacterium | reverse complement strand
ATTCCGTCCAGCCAAAAACAATCGCACCAGCACAATCACCACCAAGGAAGGAATCCCGATCCAAAAAAGCTCCGAAGCAATGACCCGCATACCCCATTCCCCAAAAAACTGTTCAATACTAATCGGAGAAACCTGAATCGGTCGCCAAGGAAGGAAATAACGTTCAGCAGTAAAAGGAGCGAATAAGGCAACACCCAATCCTCCATTAGTCATCGCATCCAATAAAGCATGAGATAAAGTAACAAGGCTAAAATAAGCCACATAAGCCCACCATTTGAGCGTCCATAAACCGACTTTTGCATAAAAAAGAAAGCTGACTAAGGCTCCTAATAAGATAGAGAAGCCGATGGAATGGGTAAAACCTCGATGACCAAACATATCTCTATAAGGAATGCCAAACTTAAAAGCAATGACATCCGCATCTGGAACAATGGCACAAAACATCGACAATAAACAAAAGCCCATTGTCATTTTTTTACCACGAAAAAGATGTCCCAAAGCAATTGCAGAAAGACCATGAGCAAATAAAGAAGGCATAATCAAAAATATATAATCAAATAACGAATAATCAAAAACCGTAGGGACAAGGCACGCCTTGTCCTAAATCATCATTGCGAAAAAACAAATTGCACAATATTCGCCCCCATTCGCAAAGCCTGTTGACGAACATGCGGCGGATCATTATGCACCTGCGGATTCTCCCAACCATCACCCAAATCACACTCAGTAGTATAGAAACAAACCAATCTTCCCTGATGGCGTAAACCAAAGCCTCTAGGCGGTTTACCATCATGCTCGTGAATTTTAGGCAAGCCATTAGGAAAATCAAAACGTTGATGATAGATTTTGTGGGAAAAAGGCAATTCCACAAAGCTCAATTCAGGAAAAACATCTTTCATCGACTTGCGGATAAATTTATCCATCCCATAATTGTCATCTATATGAAGAAAACCACCTGAGATCAAATAGGTACGTAGATTTTCGGCTTCTTGTGAAGAAAAAACCACGTTTCCATGCCCAGTCATATGAATAAAAGGCAGGTTAAAAATCTCTGGATCACCAGGCTCCACAATAATCTGATTCTCGGCAATGTCCATACTCAATTCCTGATTGCAAAATTTAATTAAATTGGGCAAGGAGGTCTCTTTATTAGAATACCAGTCCCCACCACCACTATACTTCAGCAATCCAAAACGAATACTGCTATCTTGTTTACCTGCACTAATCGAAAAAAGACCCAATAAGATCAGGAGTAGTAAGTTACGCAACATATATTTATGGTTTATTTTGTATCATGATTATAATAAGGCTATACCCTTTGACCATTCAATAAATGAAAAGCAAAGCAAGCAGCCACACCAGCCGTTTC
>JAHDFT010000496.1 GCA_020628015.1 Bacteroidota bacterium | reverse complement strand
CATATTATACGGTAATGAATAGTAGTGATTATATAATCCGCTACTTATTGATCACCATTACATATTATAAGAAACATTACAACAATGACCCACCTACAAATTGCACCTTCTATCCTTGCAGCCGATTTCAGACATCTAGGCGATGCCATTCAGATGATCAATGAAAGTGAGGCCGATTTGGTACATGTGGATGTTATGGATGGTCGCTTTGTGCCTAATATTTCCTTTGGATTTCCAGTTTTAAAGGCGATAAAGCCACCATTTAGCCAAAAACCTTTGGATGTACATTTGATGATTGTTCAACCAGAACAATATATAGACGCTTTTTGTGAAGCAGGGGCAAGTATACTGACTGTGCATTATGAAGCTTGTACCCATTTACATCGAGCCATCCAAATGATTAAAGCTAATGGGGTGAAAGCTGGTGTTGCCCTTAATCCACATACACCTGTCCATTTGCTGTCAGATATATTAGACGAAATCGATTTGGTTTGTTTGATGTCAGTTAACCCAGGTTTTGGCGGACAAAAGTTTATTCCACATACTTTGAGCAAAATTCAACAATTGAAAATGATGTGTGCGAATCGACGAGAGGATTTATTGATTGAGATTGATGGAGGGGTTAGTACAGCTAATGCAGCGGCTTTGGTTAAGTCTGGAGCAAATGTATTGGTAGCTGGTAGTAGTGTTTTTAAATCTGATGATCCAAAATTAAGTATTCAACAACTAAAATCAAGTTATTCGTCCATCAATTGTTAGTAGAAGATATTTTTTAACTGTTCTTAAACCCAGCCCATTTATTCACTATTCCGAAACTCTAAAATAAGCAAAAATGGTGCGATCCCTTTTTCTATTAATGTTCTGTAATCTATGTATAACAGAGGTTATGGGACAAGAAGAAACATTTGTTTTCGGACAGCTTACGGATGAAAATAATACCCCTATTTTTGGGGTCAATATTTATGATGTCGATAGCTTGCAGAGGGGAACCGCTAGTGATGTAAATGGAGAGTATCGCTTAGATTTACCTCCTAATCAAAGCATTACGCTACGCTTTAGCATTGTTGGTTCTAAGCCTTATGAACAAACTTTTACCCTAAAAATAGGACAGCAATTATTGAATAATGTCATCCTAGAAGCAGAAGGAGTAATTTTAGAAGGGGTAGAAGTATCAGAGGAGACAAGTGGAGCATCTACGGTGCAGAAAATTTCGCTACAAGGTATTGAGGAATTGCCCACAACAACAATGAATATTGAGGATATTATCAAAACGATGAAGGGGGTGAGTAGCAATAATGAATTGAGTTCGACTTATTCGGTTCGTGGGGGTAATTATGATGAAAATCTGGTCTATGTTAATGATTATGAGATCTTTAGACCTTTTTTAATTCGTTCTGGACAACAAGAAGGGTTGAGTTTTGTTAACCCAGACTTGGTAGGATCGCTTGGTTTCTCAGCTGGTGGTTTTGCACCTAAATATGGAGATAAAATGTCTTCGGTATTGGATGTAAAATACAAGCGGCCGAATCAATTTGCAGGTTCTTTAGCCATGAGTTTACTAGGTTTGAGTGGACATATAGAAGGAAAAGCATCCAATCGTTTTCGGTATATGCTAGGTGTGCGGCATAAATCCAATGCCTATTTGTTGAATGCCATACCTGTAGATGGAGATTACATTCCTTCTTTTACAGATATACAAGCCTATTTTACCTATGATTTGACCGCCAATATACAATTGGATTTTATTGGTAATTTTGCCAGAAATCGTTTTACCTTTGTACCCGAATCAAGAGATAATAATTTTGGAAGTAGATATAATGCCTTCAAATTGAGTGTAGCCTATGATGGATCAGAGGAAGATGCTTATCAAACAGGTATGGGCGGCATGGGTTTGTCTTGGTTTTCTGATAATGGAAAAACTCGCTTAAAATTAATGGCTTCGGGCTTTAATACCAAAGAAACCGAGGCTTTCGACATTCTAGGGAACTATAATTTAAGTGCAGTTGGAACCAGTGGAATAAATCTGGGAGAAATAACGGATACATTGGCAACTGGCATGGTACATAGCTTTGCTGAAAATCATTTAAATGCTGAGATATACAATATTGCTCATCGAGGTTATTGGACCTTAGATAGACGAAATCGAACGGATGGGGAAGTGGCTTATTACAATCAACATTTTTTCACTTGGGGAGTGAAATATCAGCGAGAGGAAATAGTCGATCAACTCAATCAATGGGAGCGTAAAGGGACTGTTGATGAAGTGGATTTTTATTATGCCTTACAAACGGAATTGGCTAATGCGTCTAATCGCTATACTGCTTTTTTACAAGATGAATGGACAATAGGTAGAGAAGGTAGTTTTAGTATGCTTGGAGGTATTAGAGCGCAATATTGGGATACAAATAAGGAGTTTTTATTCAGCCCAAGACTGCAAATTGCTTACCGTCCTTTGAAATGGATGGAGCGTATGAATAGTGAGGAACGGGCTTTGGAAAGAGTGGCTAAAAAACAAGGAAAGGGAAAGGAGATAACAGCACAAAAGCAGGAACGAGATTTAGTGATCCGTTTGGCTACTGGAGCTTATTATCAACCTCCTTTTTATAGAGAAATGAGAAATCGACAAGGGGAATTGAATAAGGCATTACTAGCACAAAAATCCTTTCATGCCTTACTAGGTTTGGATTATATCTTTAGTGCTTGGAATCGACCTTTTAAATTTTCTGTCGAAGCCTATTATAAATACTTATGGGATTTGGTGCCTTATGATATGGAAAATCTGCTTATTCGTTATTTTGCGAATAATGAGGCGAAAGGCTATGCAGCAGGAGTAGATTTGCGTTTGAATGGAGAATTTGTGCCAGGTAGAGATTCTTGGATCAGCCTTTCCATTATGCAAACAAAGGAAGATTTGAAGGATGATCATTACTATGATTATCTCAATGCAACTGATCAAAACATTTATGAGAATGGGGTAGTGGATCAAATCATTGTAGATAGTGCAAGAATGGATATTGGACCTTTGTTGCGACCTACTAATGAGCATGTACGATTGTCCTTCTTTTTTCAAGATTATTTTCCCAATAATAAAAATATCAAATCGCATTTCATGTTCGTATTTGGAAGTGGGATGCGACATGGACCAGCAGGGATTCCTGAATTGCGAAATAAACGCAAATTTCCTACTTATAGAAGAGCAGATTTGGGCTTGTCCGCCCGTTTATTGGATAAAAATAAATCCAATTCTAGGGTATCGCCGACAAATCCACTACGATTTTTTGACAATATTTGGGTTTCTTTGGAAGTTTTGAATGTACTAGGGGCTACAAATACCATTTCTTATAACTATTTTAAAGCCCGTTCTTTTGAATCTCCACAAGAAATTATTTACAATGTGCCGAATTACCTTACAGCTAGGCGACTAAACGCTCGCTTGAAGGTGAATTTCTAGTAGAAATAATGACAAATACCTAATTAAGAATATATGATGATTATGCGAATCCTCTTTTTATTGTGTTTGTGCAGCTTTTGTACAAC
>JAHDFT010000495.1 GCA_020628015.1 Bacteroidota bacterium | reverse complement strand
AATTTATGTCCAGATAATTATCTAGTGCAAATTAGTTTTGTGGGTTATAAAGGAATTGATACGATAGTACGAGTTCCCCTAAGTCAACCACTAGCTTTGACCTTGCGGCCTTTGAATGAACAACTAGATGACATTACCATAGAAGCAGAACGCCAAGAAAGAATGAGTCAAACAGTACAATCCATCACAGGAATTGAGCTACAGACAAAGGCAGGAGGAGATTTGGCGGCAACTTTGCGAGATTTACCAGGCGTTCAAGCCCTCAAAACGACTGCAACGGCAGCAAAACCAGTTATACATGGTTTACATGGCAATCGTATTTTAATCCTTAATAATGGAGTACGACTAGAAGCCCAACAATGGCGTTTGGATTATGCGCCAGAAATTGACCCTTTTATCGCCCAAGAAATTACCCTTGTACAAGGAGCCAATAGCGTGCGTTATGGTTCAGATGCGATTGGTGGTGTGGTCTTACTCAATGCTCCACCGTTAAGAAAATCAGCAGGGATTGGCGGAACACTCAATTTGATTGGTTTTTCTAATAATCGACAAGGAACGGTATCAGGAAATATAGATGGACAATTCAAAAAAACGCCTGGATTAAGCTGGCGTTTACAAGGAACATTAGCCAGAGGAGGAAATGCTAAGGCTCCTAGCTATTATTTGGATAATACAGGTTTGGAAGAATATAATTTTTCTGGGGCAATAGCTTATGAAAAGGAAAACTATGGAGCTTCCATTTTCTATAGTCAATACAATACCAATTTTGGGATTTATAGAGGTTCACACAATCACAATCTACGAGACATTATTGAGATTTTTGAGGGAGCTGCACCGCCTGATACGACAGGATTCTCCTACGAAATCTTAAGACCTAGACAATCAGCCGAGCATGAGTTATTCAAATTCAGTACTTATGTCAAGCCGAATCCTAAAGGAATGATTCGATTAACCTATGCCCGTCAATTCAATCGTCGGCAAGAATTTGACATTACACATGGACAAGCCTTTTTAGACGAAAATCTTGCACCTCAATTGGGCTTAAAATTAACCACGCATTCTGTGGATTTATCTTGGGATCAATCCATCACTAGTCAATGGAAAAGCACGATAGGGCTGAGTGCTGCTAGTAAACGCAATAATTTTGCAGGGATTTCTTTTATCCCTCGTTACAATAGTTTACTAGGAGGAATTTATACCATCCAGACCTATGAACTAGGTCGATTGCAATTGGAAGGAGGGCTGCGTTATGATTTTGAAGATAGAACGGTATTAATTAATAATGAGGAACCAGCATTTAATTACAATAATATTTCCTACAATTTGGGCTTGAATTATCGTTTGAGCAATTATTGGCAGGTCAATGCGAATTTGGGCAAGGCTTGGCGAGCGACTACGGTAGCGGAGTTATTTAGTGATGGGGTGAATCATGGAGAGGCAGCGGTGGAAATTGGTAATCCAGATTTGAATTCAGAACAGGTACATAGTGGTATTGTGAGCTTTAAATACAATAATTACAAAGGCATTCGATCTAATTTGACCTTTTATCACAAGCAATTTAGTAATTACATCTACCTTGCTCCTGCTTCTTATCCCACATTAACGATTAGAGGAATTTTTCCAACCTATTTATACAAAGAAGCCAGAGCCAGATTTACAGGGATGGATTATGATGTGCAATTACCTGTTTATCGCAATTGGAAGCTATTTTTTAGAGGAAGTGTATTGCGTGCTTATAACCAAACAGAAGCCGAAGACCTCATTTTGATTCCACCAAATAATTTTGCTTATGGGATCAAATATGAAGTAGCGAATGAAGGAGCTTTTAAGGAGTCTTTTATAAGTGCCTCCATTCATCATTTTACCCAACAAAGACACTTTCCAGATAGTACAGACATTATTTTACCCCCAGATGCCTATCAACTGCTACAAATAGACGCAGTAGCCCGCATACAAATCAAACAACAGCCAATCTATATTGGATTGAGTGTTTACAATGCTTTAAATACCACTTATCGTTCTTATCTCAATCGAATGCGTTATTTTGCAGATGAACCAGGCAGAAATGTGGTCCTTCGCTTGAAAATTCCGATTCGAGAAGAGAACTAAACTTTCATCAATTTTATAAAAAAATCAAAACTATGTCTTATCAGCATTACCTACTCCTTCTACTAGCCATAATAAGCTGTCTAGGAGCTTGCAAAAGAGACAACGGTATCCAATGTCCAGATGGACAAATACCTCATGGCGATCATTGTCACGATATACAAGAATTATTGACTTCGGTAGAATTAGTTTTCAATGAAGTCGATACCTTTGCTTTTAGAGATTTTGACGGCATCGGTAGTGATGCACCAATCGTTGATATGATTCGATTGAGTGCGAATACCGATTATGCGGTACAAACTCGTGTACTAGATGAATCAAACAATAGTTATACAGATGTAACACCAGAAATTGCAATGGAAAAGGAAGGACACCAGTTTTTTTATACCATAGAAGGAGCCAATTTGACTGTAGAATATAAGGATATGGATGCAGATGGTATACCTGTTGGTCTAGAAACAGAGATGCGAACAGGAGCGGCTTCTACTGGTACTATGAATTTGGTCTTGAAACATATTCCAGTAGGAAGTAAGACTGGAAATATTACAGATGGAGCGACCGATATTGAGGTGAATTTTGAGGTGGTGATAGAGTAGGGGGGATTAAAAATGATGGAAGGTAAACTTATATGTTTTTTGTCCTTTAAATAGTTGAATGATTTTACTTTCTTTCGCTTTAAAAATCCTATCTCCTTTTTCAGCTAATTGAGTAAAGGTTTGTTGATTGGTATTAATTTTAGGGTGAAAGGCATATTCTTGAGGATCATTTTTTAGAGAAAAATAAACTCTTCCTAAACCTGCACGAATGGCTTCAATCTCCCCATCTAAATGAGCTTGATGGAAAATGCTATAGTTTTGGCGGGCTTTTTTGTTGAGGTAGTTTTTATGTACTATAATGCAGCAAATCATAATGCTTAAGCTGATGGCAAAAAAGCGGAATTGTTTCATTTTATACAGGAAGTTGATTAAACAACAAACAAATTAGGGGTTTTAACCGAATTGTCAAAACCCCTTTAATCATTTTTACTCATTAACCATTGCTTATCGTCAGCGTAAAAAAATAAATTTAGAATCTACTATTGTGTATTGTAAATAGAAGCATTACTACCACTTCCTTGCGTCAAATTATACGCTTCTGGTGGAATATCATAAGAACTAGGCATGACATAAGCAATGACCGTACCTGTACCATAATTAGAAATATTCACCTCATTATTTTGATTCCCTCCAAGTACTTGAATTCTACCACCAGACTTTCCAACAACAAAGCCGACATGCCCTTCAAATACAACGATAGCACCATAAGCTGGTCGAGAAATTCTTCTACCATAATTCGCCCAATCAGGTGCCCAAGCACTATTGTTGCCTCCATAACCAGAACGCTTCATCACCCAGTTGACAAAAGAAGCACACCAAGGCGTTTCATCATCTTTCCAACCACCTGT
>JAHDFT010000494.1:2003-3554 GCA_020628015.1 Bacteroidota bacterium | reverse complement strand
AGTATTTTGTGCTTAACGGATTTTTGAAACATTTTACCTAAAATCCATAAGGTCGAACCAAGAGAAGAAAAACTAAGAACTGCCCAACATCAAATAGTAATTGATTTCCGATACTCCTAGATAGCTATTAAACTTTGCAAGGCCAACAAGGCATTCCCACTCTGTAAAGATTCCTCTGCTGCTGCGATACTGTCTGCTCGGCTTTCTTGTGGACGTAGGCAATTAATCGCCATACCTGCATTGGCACAGACCACACTATTTTGTGCAGTTGTCCCTTTTCCTTCCAAGACCTGCATAAAAATCCCTGCGGCTTCTTCAATTGTATCTCCTCCAAACAAATCTTTTTGCTCATAGTTGTCAAAACCGACCTCTTTAGGGCGAAATAACTGCTCACCTTTATTGGTAATCATTTTGAATGGACTGGTCAGGGAGATTTCGTCATAACCATCGAGACTATGTAAAATGACGTATCGTTTGTCGGATTGTTGGTAAATATAATTGTACAAACGAGCCAGTTCCAAGCTAAAGACACCGACTAGTTGATGACGTGGGAAGCTAGGGTTTACCATAGGTCCAAGCATATTAAAGAAGGTTTTTACCCCCAATTTACGTCTTACAGGAGCCACATTTTTCATCGCAGGATGGAATTTAGGCGCATGTAAAAAACAAATACCTGCCTTTTCTAATTGTGTTTTTAATCGAGGAATATTATTGGTGAACTCATAACCCAAATATTCCAAGACATTAGAAGAACCACAAACAGAAGACACGCCATAATTACCATGCTTGGCCACCTTTTCCCCTGCACCAGCTACGACAAACGAAGCCAAAGTTGAAATATTGAAGGTATTTTTGCCATCCCCTCCTGTACCACACAAATCAATGTGGTTATAGCCTTCCAAATCTACAGGGATGCACAATTCTAGCAAGGCATCTCTAAAGCCCGTCAACTCTGGGACGGTGATGCTCCGCATAATATAGATGGACAAAAAAGCAGCGATTTCACATTCATTATAATCCCCTTTCGCCATATTAACCAATACTTCCTTCGCCTGCTCCTGCGTGAGATTTTTATGTTCAAATAAATGATTGAGTATTTTTTTCATGATTTTACAGTCAATTGTTGGTGAGTATTTGTAATTGCTTGGTTATTGGGAACGCCTAGCCAATTGGCAATCATTTGGTAGCCGCCTTCGGTTAATACGGATTCTGGATGGAATTGCACGCCACAAACATCGTATTCCTTATGTCTAAAAGCCATGATTTGTCCTTCTTTGGTTTCTCTTGCGGTGATGTGTAGGCAATCTGGAAAGCCTTCTTCTGCAACCACCCAAGAATGGTAACGTCCACCCATAAATTTTTCAGGTAATCCTTCAAAAAGGGGTTCGTTTTTATCTAAAACTTCTACAGGTGTTTCTTTTCCATGATACACCTTCGATAAATTCAATAATTTTCCGCCAAAAACTTCTCCTATGGCTTGATGTCCTAGACAAACGCCCAAAATACTTTTAGTACTAGCATATTTTTCGATTAAAGCTAGTAAAATGCCTG
>JAHDFT010000494.1:0-1903 GCA_020628015.1 Bacteroidota bacterium | reverse complement strand
TCCCCTACTGCTTCCAAGCTAATCTCATCATTCCGCTTGACCGCTACTTCTTGATTGAGAAGCGTTTGGACATAATGGACTAGATTATAGGTGAAGGAGTCGTAATTATCTAATACTAATATTTTCATGGTTGATTTTTGTATTGATTAAAAAATGACCTATCCTCCAATCTTAGCTGCTAATTCCAAAGCACGCATTAAGGCAGCCAATTTATTATTCACCTCTTGCAGCTCCTTGTGTTCATCAGAATCTGCTACAATACCTGCTCCTGCTTGGCAAAAGAGGGTATTATTTTTACTCAAAAAAGAACGAATCATAATGGCTTGATTGAAATCAGCATTAAACCCGATGAAGCCAATACAGCCACCATAGTAACCTCTATTTTGGTTTTCATATTCATCAATCAATTCCATCGCTCGATACTTAGGCGCACCAGAAAGGGTGCCTGCTGGAAAAGAATCCGCCATTACCCCCATCGTCGTTGCTTGATCTTTCAATGCTCCGATGACTTTGGAGACGAGGTGAATCACATGAGAATAATATTGTACCTCCTTATAAGTAGCTACCTCCACTTTATTGGCATTTCGGGATAAATCATTACGTGCCAAATCCACCAACATAACATGCTCTGCATTCTCCTTTGGATCATTGAGTAATTCTATCGCTAATTGCTTATCTGCTTCATCATTTCCTGTTCGTTTGAAAGTCCCTGCGATGGGGTTAATCACCGCTTGTCGATCCTTGACAATCAATTGAGCCTCTGGGGAGGAACCGAAAATCTTAAACCCCCCATAATCGAAGTAGAATAAATAAGGAGAAGGATTAATGGAACGTAAGCCTCTGTAAACATTGAATTCATCTCCTTCAAAGGATTGGTAAAACTGACGAGATAAAACAATTTGAAAAACATCTCCTCTATAGCAATGCTGCTTGCCTTTGAGCACCATTTCTACATACTCCTCATCTGTGACATTAGAAGCTTTCTCCGAAGTCGTTTTGAATGGGAAGGTAGCGATATTACTATTAAAAATAATTGACTCCAAACGATCTAAACCGCCTGCACTTTCCCCATCAATTTGATTTTCAATCATAAACAATTCATTCTTGAAATGATTGAAGACGATCAAATAACGATATAAATTATACTTGATTTCGGGAATGCTATGCTTAGGGTTAGGTGGATTGGTCAAACGGATGGTTTCAAAATATTGGATGGCATCATAAGCGGTATAGCCAAAAAAACCATTAATTCCTGCTGGCTCTGTTGCTGCTGTTTCTTGGAAAGACTGGGTAAAGGCATGTAGTAAAGCTGGCACTTCTTGAAATACCTCCAGCTCTTTTATTTCCTCGCTTCCGTCTGGATAATTGCAAATCACCGTGCCTTGATTCACCTCAAAACCACCAATGACATCCAAGCAAATGATGGAGTAACTATTGTCATTGCCATGATAATCCGAACTTTCAAGCAAGATGCTATTGGGAAAATGATCTCGTATCCGCAGATAGACATTCACAGGAGTCACCATATCCGCTATGCGTTGTCGAACTAATGGTGTCACCGTATAGGTTTTAGTTTGTGTTGTTGTTGACATGTTTTTATATTCTATTTTGTTGTATTAGCTATGGATATGTGAATTGAATAGACATAAAAAAAGCGAGCGGCTTGCCATGATCTGACAAGCCGCTCGCTTTTTATAAGTATATCTTTCTAAGTAAATACAATAAACGTACTAGCCTACAAATCATGTAAGAATGAATTTGTGTGCCACCACCAGTTTGTATTTATGAATAAATGTTTCATTTTTGTTGTTTTGTATACCACAATAATAGAATAATGTTTGGATATTTGCAAGAAAGTGAAGAAAAAAAGTGTTGTGGTGATTATAACTTTATGATTTTGTAG
>JAHDFT010000021.1:15088-21943 GCA_020628015.1 Bacteroidota bacterium | reverse complement strand
TTAAAGCACTTGATTTATATTTTATAACTTCCAACCAATCCAAATATCTTCCCTCATAATACCATAATAATTAATGATGTCTTGTGGTAAATCATACAAATAAGTATTTAGTTCTACTTTGAAACCAACTGATGCTAAACGATCCTTTTTATCCATGCCGTAGGTTCTAACATGATCATCTTGTCCAAATGCCTCTATACGTTGTTCAGGACTAAGCGTAAGGTCTTCAACTGTTTCTGCCCGATCACTCATTGGTGTTTGTAAAATAGCCCAACCACCTGGTTTTAATACTCGATAAAGTTCTGACATGGCTTTTCGGTCGTCAGGGACATGCTCTAGTACATGATTACAAATAATTACATCAAAGCTGTTGTCTTCTAGGGTAATATTGGTAATATCCATTTGAACCATAGCAGTAGGCATATCTAGGTCAGCACTAAGATAGTCGATATTTTCATGTGCTTTGAATAACGCTTGAAACTGGTGTTCGGGAGCAAAATGGAGAATTTTCTGCTTTTTGGTGAGCAGGTCTGTTTTTTCGTGAATGTATAACCACAATCCTCGATGTCTTTCTAAAGATAAGCACCAACGACAAAGCGCATTATCTCGTTTGACATGTCCATAAGATGCAAACTGGCGAAAGCGATGCTTACAGCAAGGACATTGTACTTGATTCCCTGTATAAATAGGGCTTGTTGCTCTAAGTGTATACTGCCCTAACACTCGGAGATACTTTTTAGGGACTACTTTTTCGGCTAATTGTTTTAATTCGTAGGTACTAAACATGTGAGATCAGGTTAAGGGGTCATGAATTACCAGAGGTAACTACTAAATTTATACCAAAAATCCCCAAAATCTGATAAGCAGATTTTGGGGATTCTTATTAAGCTTCATATAGATTGTATTTCAAAGACAGGCTATATGAGCCATATTATATTAAACCAACTAGTAAAAATTAGTCTTTAATCATCATTGTAGAAGCTTCTTCACCTTCGTTGAATACTTTCAAGAAATATAAACCTTCTGGAAGGTTGCTAATATCCATGTTTACAGTATTCACACCAGATTCGCCCATATAAGATTGACGAGCCATTTCTTTTCCAGTAATATCATAAAGCATGACATCAATAATAGAAGCATTACTAGCAGAAACAACTACATTCACAATATCATTAGCAGGAGTAGGGAAGATGCGAACAACATCGAAACGCTTTTCACCTCTAACTACAACAATTACTTCTGACTCAGTTACTGTACCGTCAAAATCAGTTTGAGCGATATAGTAGTAATTGGTACCATTTGCAGCACCTTTGTGTAAGTAATTGTAAGATGTCGCAGATTCAGAAGTACCTGCACCACTAATTTCCTCAACAGCATCATAGTTTTCACCATCTACAGAGTGATAAATAGTATAGTAATCATTATTTGTTTCAGAAGCTGTTACCCAACTTAATAAGTTTCCATCATTTACAGATTCACCTTCGAAACGTAACATTTCAACAGCTAATTTGGTACAAGGCTCAATACCATTACGATCAACAATGATTGTACAGCCATTACCATCTGTAATGAAAAGTGCATAACCTCCACCATCTTGAACAGAGAAAGTAGCTACCTCTCCTTCGTCTAAAATATCTTGTAATGTACCATCTACAACATAAGGAGCAAGACCTCCACTAGCAGAAACAGTAACATCGAAGAAACCAGTTGCAGAAACAGGATCACAATCTCTTTCTACATTGACTACATATGTTTCTTCACACAAATCTTTTGAACATGGTGTTACGTCAGAACGGTCAACAAAGAATTCACATTTGTCAGAGTCATTAACAGTTAAAGTATAACCATTACCATCTTGAACAGAGAAAGTAACAGACTCCCCTTCAAATAAAATTCCTTGGAAAGAACCAGAAACAGTATAAGGTGCAACGCCACCAGATACTGTAAGTGTTACATCGTAGAAACCAGTTTCACCAACTGGGCCACAATCTCTTTCATCAGTTACAGTAAAAGTATCTGGACATTCTGTTTTTGAACAAGGTAATAAATCTGTTTCACTAACAATAATAATACAATTATTAGCATCAACTACTGTGAAAGCATAACCATTACCATCTTGTACAGGGAAAGAAACTTCTTCTCCATCAGAAAATAAAAATCCATTAAAATCTCCAGAAACGGTATATGGGGCCTCCCCTCCAGAAGCTGATAAATATACATCAAAGAAACCTGTTGCACCACTAGGGCTACAATCTCTTCGGTGTGCTACTTCATAAGTAGTAGGACAATCTTCTTCTTTAGAACAAGGCGTAATCTCTGATTGATCTACTTCCACAGTACAACCATTTGCATCTATAGCCTTTAAGAAATAGCCACTACCATCTACAACAGAAAAAGATCCTTCCTCATCTTCTCCTAATATTCCAGTAAAGTTACCTTCCTGAAAGGTATAAGGTGCTGCTCCACCTGTAGCAGAAAAAGTAACTAGATATTCACCACTACTAGCACCAGAGCAATCTCTTACGTCGTTTATCGTAAAAGGGCAGTCTTGTGCAAAAGCAGATGATAAACCGCTACCTATTAGGAAGAAAAATAAGAAGAATGTAAGTTTTGTCTTCATAATATATAGATTTAACAATTAAAATTTTCTATTTCAAAACTTTATGTAAAATAAAGGAACAGATTACATATATATAAGAATAGCAAAACTAAAAGCTTTCCTTGTTATTCTTAATTCATCTATCAAAAGTAATTTTTTTTTGGAATTATTTTGAATAAAACTGCAAGAAAAACATTTTCAAAGGAAAGTTTTGACCTAAACAATATATACCAACAATGTAACTGCTTTTCATGAGTAAGTCATAAGGACGATAAATAAAAGAAACGAGGGACGAAAATGAATGTGTATAGGGCGGTTTAGGCTTATTAAATCAAGTATGGTGCTAAATTGTTTTATTTAAACATGATATGCTGATCAAAATTTGGATAAAGGTAAAGGTTATTAAGCAAATGAACAACCTATTTGTAGAATACTTTACTTTTGAATGATAACGAGATCACTCAATACTAATAGAATCAGCAGTTTCTGTTTCGACAGGAGGTGGTAGGAGGAAGTCAGTTGGTTGACGATTTAAAGCCATTCCAAGCATACCATCAACTGTATAAACCTCCGTTTCTTCAGCCAATCGAACATAAGAAAAAGGCATTGGTCTAGCCTGCTGAGGTGGCATTTGTTGACCTCCCTGTGGTGCCGCAGCAGGAACAGGCGGCTGTTTGAGATCAAATTTACCAATCATCAAATCCAAGCTCGTAGTGCCATGCTCTTCAATCACCAATTGGGTAGCTTGTTCAGCATCTACTTGATATTCTGCCCAAGTGGATTTATTTTTAGAAGTAAGGCTTTTAGGTTTGATGGAAAGAATACCTGTTAATAAACCAGCAATTTTACTTGGATCAGCCAATTCCTTAAAAGTATCATTTTTAACCCACCATTGTCCATCTGTTTTCTCTAAACTCATTTTTTTCCCCTCTTTGGGATTCAGAAGCTTGATGATTGTCACTTTTGAAGTATCAATTTCTACCAAAGAACTGCGAAAGGTTCGTTTATTTTTACTGGAATCTCCCATAAACATATAGGCAACAATACCTGCTAGAAGTAGTAGAATAACAATAAGTAATATATTTGATGATTTCATAGATTGTATTGGTTTTGTGATAGTTTAGGAACAAGTGAAACATAAGTTTACAATTTATTTTTTTACTGTTCCTTAAGTGATGGAACAGAAATAAATTAGGCCATATTCCTTATTATTTAGCCTAATACTGCGTTGCAAAAATATTACGTACATTCCATGTATGCGCTATTTTTGCGCTTTGTCTTAGACTAAATAATTAGCAGAATATTTTGACCTAATTTATTTCTAATCCATCACTAAGCATATCGTTCATTTGCCCATTTTTTTCTTTTGCTTCTTCTAAGGAAACTGCGAATGAATCCATAGATCAACACAATAAGAATTGGGGATAGATAAGAAAGCCATTTATATATCTGTTGTTGTGTATCTGTTTCAAACTCTTTTTTGATAGGGCGAGAACTCACACTTTTGGTTCTTAAATCATTCAAACCAGTATCATCTGATAGCCAATTAACCGCATTGAGAAAAAGATTGATATTATCCTCTGGTAGCCTTTGCATTTGCTCCCCTGCTTTACCATTTACTGCAAAATCTCCATCCGAAAAGACGACCATTTTGGCAGATACATCACTGGCAATTGGCCCCTCTAAAGTTGCACCAACAACCAAGTTGGATTCTGGAAAGTCGTATTCGTGTAGTTCTTTTTCGACATCTGCTTGGAAAGAAAAAGGAAGTGGAACTCTACCAGATTGTTTAGAGGTAAAAGCAATTGGCTCGTATTTGACCGCCGAATTGCTCCCATTATAACTAATCGAACTGGCAAAAGGAAAAATCATTTGTTCAATCCCTTTACTAACAGGATGATCTGCAAATTGACTAATGATAGGCATGTAGGGAAATTTGATATTGGTAATCACAGGAAGCATCCCGAATGGTGTTTGTTGCTGTCTTTGTACCTGAATTGATCCACATTTTTTATCCTTTACAAAATCTTCTCCTATTTGTAAGCCTTTTCCTGCTAACCAAGCCTCTAAACCTGTTGTCACACTTTCGCCAGAAACAGTTTGCATATTGGCTTCACCACGATTCATCGCAACTAATAAACCCTTTCCTGATGCGACAAAACGATCCAAATTGGCCAATTCTTCATTAGAAAAAGAATCAGTAGGCGCAGCAATGACTAAAGTTTTGAATTGAGCAACTAAGTTGGAGTCTAGGAGTGTCGTATTTTGTAGCTCAAATAAAATTTCCAAATCACTTTTAGCCTGGACAATATTATCTGTTGTTGCTTCACCGTGTCCACTCACAAAACCAATTTTAGGTTTATTTTTGGCGGTTAATTTTTTAATCTTAGAAGACAATTCATATTCTGAAGATTTTTGTGGATCAATGAAGGGAATGATTTCTTCTTGACCGTCATATTGAATCTTAGCCCCCATAAAAATGAGTTGTTGTTTGGCTTGATCCTTTTCTCGGACGGTTACTCTTTGTTGTAGAATACCATCTCTAATTGCCTGTTGTTCAATTTCTGGACTCTCATTGGGATTGATGAACTCATAAACGACATTTCCACCTGATTCATTAGCATATTCGGTCAACATATCTCGGAAATCCCTAGCGTTTTTTTGCAATTGGGAAGGTAAATTTTCCGAAAAATAAGCGTTCACCGTTACGGTCTTATCTAAATCATTCAATATGTCTTCTGTAGCATTGCTGAGGGTATATCTTTGGTCTGCGGTGAAATCGAGGCGAAAAAAGAAGCGACTCATCACAATATTGAGCAGAATCACAATGCCAGTGATTAGTAATATTCTTATAAAAAGCGTGGTTTTGGTCAACATGTTTTTTGCTATTTTCTTAACTTTAAATATATTGTAGGAGTAGGATTAAAACGTAGTAGAAATAGGCTATTCGACTACATTTCTTTTCATCAAATTGGCATCGGTATACCAGAGAAATAGGGCGGTAATGGATAGAAAATAAACCACGCTTTTGCTATCAATTACCCCTCTTGACATGGAATCATAATGAGAATAGGCACTTAGATAATCTACTACATAGCCTAAAGAACCACTTAGATTCATGGTAATCCACCAAGCAATCAATAGAAAAATAATACCTATAACAAAAGTCAGCAGAAAAGCCACAATCTGATCTTTTTGGGTACTACTAGCAAAAAGACCAATGCTAATATAAGCACTACTCAGCAGCAATAAAGCCAAGTAACCACACCAAACGGCTCCATGATCTATATCCCCCAATCGGGCTATTTGTATATAATAGGGTAGACTAAACAGAAGTGCAATACCTACTAGACTTAGGCAGGCTAAAAATTTCCCTAAAATAATTTGCCAATCAGCTAAAGGTTTGGTGAGTAGTAACTCAATCGTGCCACTTTTATTTTCCTCTGCAAACATTCGCATGGTGAGTGCGGGAATAAAGAAAAGGAGGGTAAAGTAGGCGAAGGTAAAAAAGGGCTGCATACTTACTTGACCACTCATAAATACATCCGCATTAAAACCAAATATCCAAGTAAAAAAACCAGTAAGCCCAAGGAATAAAACGATGATGATATAGGCAATTAAAGAGTCAAAGAATGTCCGTAATTCACGGGCGGTTATAGCTAGTATTTGGAACATTATTTTGTATTTAGGTTAGGGAGATGATGACTAATAGATGATACAAACATAAAGAAAGCATTGGTAATAATGATGTATTAACCCAGAGTAACATCTCTAAAAATATCTTCTAAATTATGTTCGATAGGAGTCATTTCGGTTAATATCCAGTTATTTTGAACACAGAGTTGAAAAATACCTCGCTTGGAAGATTGTTCTGCAAGGCTTTCTACTAAAAATAAATCACTATTAGGAAGGGGATCAACCAAATGAACAGTAGGTAGCGTTTTTAAAGCATCATAGATCGCATCTTTTGAGCCATCTTCGATTTTAACTTTATAAACTTCATTTCCACTTGCCTGCTTGCGTAAAGCTTCAGGTGCGCCATCTGCTACGATTTGTCCTTCGTTGATAATAATGATACGATCACAAGTAGCCTCTACTTCAGGAAGAATATGCGTACTGAAAATCACCGTTTTTTCTCTTCCCAAATGGCGAATTAATTCCCGAATTTCAACAATTTGATTGGGGTCTAAGCCAGTAGTAGGCTCATCTAGGATCAAAATGGACGGATCGTGAATCATGGCCTGTGCTAGACCAAC
>JAHDFT010000021.1:0-14988 GCA_020628015.1 Bacteroidota bacterium | reverse complement strand
GAAAAATCTCCTATTTTAATGTCCCCACTAGAAGGAGCCATATAACAGGTGATGATTTTCATTGTAGTAGTTTTTCCAGCTCCATTCGGGCCTAAAAAGCCAAGTACTTCACCACTTTTGACCTCAAAGCTAATGTCATCTACTGCTTTTTGGAAGCCATATTTTTTAGTTAAACCTTGTACACTAATATTCATAATAAGGTGATTCTTTGTTGCTTGAAAAATGGGTTCAAGTTAATTTAAATAGGTATAATAACCATACAAGCAGCAAAAATATAAAGTGTCAGGAAATTTATCAAGTAGAGTGATAAAAAATAAATGTTAAACTTCATCAATATGGGGAGATTTTTTAGCTATGGTAAAGTAGAAAGTGGAGCCTTTATTGGGTTTTGACTCAACCCCAATTTGCCCATCATAAATCTGAACAATTTTTGTACAAATGGCTAGTCCAATACCTGTTCCATTGAATGCTCTAGGTTTTAGCCGATTAAATATTTTGAAAATTTTATTAAGGTACTCCTGTTCTATGCCAATACCATTATCTTTAATCATAAATTTAAAATGAGCAAATTCTTCTTTATAACTTATTTCAATAATGGGCTGTGTTTTGTCATTAAATTTGATGGCATTTTGTATTAAATTAATGAATAGTTGCTTGCAATGTTTACGAACGATATGAATTGTAGGAAGTGGGTGTACATTAATTTGAAGGTTTTTTTCTTTAATAATATCTTGCCAATCATGTAGTAAAATAGATAAAAAAGTATTTAAATCAATAAATTCTTGTTTTTCAGGCTTAGGCTGTAAGGTACTATACTGTAACAGATCTTCCATTAATTCACTCATATGAATGGTGCTGCCTTTGATATAATTAGTGTACTCGGTGATTTCTTTGGTAAATTGATGGTTTTCTAATTGATGACTTTTTAGTTTTTTTTCCAAAAGATGAGCAAAGCCATTAATATTTCGTAGAGGTTCTTTTAAATCATGTGCTATAATATAGGCATATTGCTTAAGCTCTTCATTAGACTGTAAGATTAACTTATTTTGACGTTCAAAAGATTGATTTTGTACAACCAAATTGTTGATTTTACTTTCTTTGAGTTGTAATAGGTGATCCGTATCCTCGTCTGTTAAATGTTTTTGTTTTTCTAAATAGTCAACTAATTCTTTGCTATATAATTGAGCTGCAACTAGATCTTTTTGTGCAAAAGCACAAGATTGCTTTAATTTCATTGCCTCAATTTTTAAATCTGGCCAATCATATTTTTGAGTAGTAGTAATAACTTTTTCTATTTGAGATAAGCAGGTTTTATATTTCTTTTGATCAAAATACACCTTAGCAATGGCTAATTCACAAGAGGTCTGATCTTTAAATAGGTTGGCTTTTCGTGCTTTTTTAATTCCTTTTCTAAAAGCAACAAGAGCTTTATCATACTTTTGTTGTCGTGTATGAGCCAAACCAAGTAATTCCATACATTTAACATAAGTATCTATAATATTATGTTTTGTAGAAAGCTCAAGAGCTTTATTTAAATGATGTATACGCTCTGTTTCTTTATTTTCTTCTTGTAAACATTCTGAAATATTGATGTGAGCAATAATTTGACCGTGGATATAATCCACATTTTTTGCTGCTACAATAGCACGATAAAAGTAGTCATAAGCTTGATCCATTTTTTTGAGTAAACGATAGGTAGATCCTATATTACAATAGATAGCAGGATTGGTCTGAACATCCTTTTGATTCAAAGCTTTAATAAACCAATCCAAAGCTTGTTCTGCTTGTTCTTTATGAAGGTAAATACCTCCAATATTATTGTAAGATTGTGCTAATCCAAATTGATCTTCTTCTACCAAGCAAATTTCTAAACAAGCTTTGAAATGAGCTACGGCAACTTTGTCTAAACCTTTATAAAAGTTTAGGCTACCTAATAAAGTATGTAATTGTTTTTGTTCATTGTATTTACTTAATCTTCTTGCAATTCGTAACGCTTTTGTTGCACATTCTTCTGCTTCTATTGGAGCTTTATGAAGTGTTATTTTTGCTTGGTCAAGTAATTGCTCTAACAATTCAATTTCATCAACCTTTGGTAATTCTTGTTCTATATTATTTTTCTTGGTAGGGTACATTATGTTTTTAAAGAATGAATTTATATTATGAATACGTTTCAGGATTAAACAATGTTACAAAAAAGTATTAATTTAAAGGTAAATTTTGATAATGGGATGTGTTTTGAATTGGAGGTTAATGTGGTTTTGAGAGCTGAAATCTTTTTTATGAGAAATATAATTATATTTACTGCTTTGTTTTTTAGTGAATTTGATTTGTTATATGCACAAAGTAATCTGCCATCTATTGTTGATTTATTGCATTTGCTGCCTAAAATAATTCCATAAGACATCATTATGGGGTAGGGGGGCGGTAATGGTTAATGGGACTTTTTGTACTGGATGAGTGAGGCTTAACTCTACAGCATGAAGATGAATAAACCCACCTTTATTGGGACGAGCATAACCATATTTCAAGTCTCCCTTAATCGGACAACCCATTTTGGATAATTGCACCCGAATTTGGTGATGACGACCAGTATGTAATTGAATGGATAGTAGATGATAACGATCAGAACTGTGAAGTAATTCATAATCCAAAATCGCTTTTTTACTTCCTTTTTTTTCACTAGTAAAAGCCCTAGATTTATTTTTTGCCTGATTTTTTATCAAAAAATGGACAAGTCGATCACTAGGTGGATCAGGACGTTCTTGCACTACTGCCCAATAAGTTTTTTGAAGATTTTTTTCCTTAAAAGCTTGATTGAGACGGCTTAATGCCTTACTAGTTCGAGCAAACAGCAAAACACCAGATACAGGACGATCCAAACGATGGGGAATACCTAGGAAAACCTTACCTGGTTTATTGTATTTATCCTTTAAATATAGCTTCATGCGCTCTACCAAAGGCATATCCCCTGTTTTATCTCCCTGAACCAACATGCCAGCAGGCTTATTGATGGCTAATAAATGATTGTCTTCATAAAGAATTTCCATACTTAAATTGCTTGATCGCTCAAATATACTATTTGATTGGGGACAATTTCAATATAGTTTTCCACAATATATCTTGCCAAATTGACCCAAGCAACAGATTCATCCATCACCATACTATCTGAAGAAACAACAGTCAATCCTTTTTCGATCAACTCTCGATCAGGATTATGTACTAGGGTGACATTCCAATTCCAGCCATTTTTTTCCACCAATTCATAAATCATTACTTTCAAACGCCCACTATTGGATACAGGAGAATCAAAGTACCAATCTACCTTTGCCACCTCCAAATCATGCAAGCATTGAGCAATCAATTCAATCGCTGGAATGGTCTCTTCCACTCGTCGATAAGTACCATGAATACTGGCCAAATCTCTAAAGCTATGATCTCTACCTTCAAAAAGATAGGCTTTGGATAAGGCACTTTCGATGGTAATCAACAAATTGTAGCCATCTATTGTTAGTGGCTGTCCCTTTAATGCACTAATTGCACACATTTTAAGTTTCCGATTGGTTAATGCTTCATCAGAACAGGAACTCCGCATGACTGCCTTTCTTTGCCGATCCGTCAAGCGATAACGATCTCCTACCAATTTTAAAGCCGCTTTTTCTGGATATTGACGAGACAATAGCCAAGAATGGTCGTAACTTGCTGCCTGTAAGTTTGGAACTTGTGCAGGAGCAAATAATTTGACATCATTAGGATGTTGACCTCTATGTTTGCGACTATCAGGCATAGATGGGGAGTATGTGATTAATAATGATTGAACAACACCATAGCTTTAAAGATAGTTGTCATAATTATAAAGAAAAAAAGCCAATCTGCTTTGAAACAGACCGGCTTTAAGGAACTATGCAACAATAACTAAAGCGAAATCATACGCTTAATTTATCGAAATATTTTGTCTTTCTTTTATGTTTAATTCATTAGATGATTAGAACTTATAAGTGAAACCTACACCTAAGAAAGATTTACCTTGAATACCTTTTCCAGTATATGCTTGTTCTTCTCCTCCAACAGTACGTGTTTTAGGAACACCAATCTCATCATCATACTTTAAGGTATATTCAAAATTAGCTGCGATATACTTTGTCACTTTCAAACCTACATTGGTGATCCACAATACGTCAATATTTTGTGGCTTAACATCTCCAAATTTGTTCTGTAGGAAGTTAGAGTATAAGTCAATAGAAGAGGCTACAGATAAACTTTCCGTTAAATCACGTTTTGCACCTACCAAAAGACGAGCACCTAATTCTGGTTTGAATCTTCTACCCTCTAATACTCCATTTGCTAAAGTATCTACTCTGTTACCATGAATACCACTATCCGCAATCGTTTGATCATTTACAATGATACCTTTGAATGTGATAGGAGAGAAGTAAACAGAAATCCAATCCTGTGGCTTATAATCAATACCAGAACCAAAAGTAATCATGGCTGGAGATAAGAACTTAGATTCTCCTAATAATCTTTTGACAACCACTTCTGCACCTGTTACACTTGGATCAGGAATACCATCATCATTTAATGGATAACCAGGATCACCAATAGCTAATGCAACTTTCTCTTCACCAAACGTTTCTCCAAGTAAAAACTGACTATCGAAGGTCAAAAGATTACTCCAATACATTTTTTCATTAAATTGACGACCTAGTTTAGAGTCAATGTCAATTAAGTCAGCTCCTTTCACGAATCCATCTGTTCTTGTACGGGAAAAACCTAAAGTAAAACGTCCATCGTTTTCCCAAAGCCATTGTCCAACTCTGCGATCTGCAAAAAGGTTGACATTTCCTACAAGGTTTAAAGTATTAATACCCCCTTCTGCCCACTGCGAAAAAGCAGTATAACTGGTGTTAAGGAGGCCTTCTCCTCCTTTTTTCCAACCATCATCTTTATTGGAGACTGCTTTTTTTGCTGCTGAAGCTACTTCTTTGGCTGTCTCTTCTGCTTTCTTTTTCGCAGGAACCTTTGTTTGTGCGTCTACATTTAGCACTAAGAACATCGCAATTGCTGTAAGCCAAATGATTTTTCTCATGTTATGAATATTTACAAATTTATATGAATTTATTTTTGTTGTAGTATTTTGTAGTGATTTAGGTGAAAATAAAATGGTTTTTTTCAAATACAAATTAAACATTTGGTCTAGCGTTCTCCTTACGATGATACGGTTTTTAAGACGTACCTTAAGTTTCGTAAGTCACTATATTACTAAAGAATTTGTGAATGAAGTATAATCAATGATCAGTTATACTAGTAAGAATTGTATCATCAGAAAACTAGAAAATGGTATTTTAGTAATAGAGTGAAAGTAAGCTATACCATATGTTTTATTAGTCCATTATGTGATAATGGCGCAAATATATCATTTAAATCACCATTTACTGAAAAAAAATTGGAGAGTTGTTGACGGAGATGTGTAGTAATTAAATAATATAGGGAGGCTTTCTTAAAACGCTAAGATAGACCTAGTGAATAAAGAATAGTTTATTTTACATAGATAAAAAATCTCTTTTTGTCGAAAAAAAAATCAAATAGGCTGATAATTGCCCATTTCTGATAATAGAAAAGGACTGAATTTCCTAGCCTAACCTAATACCATCATTAAGCCATATAGAAATTCAGTCCCCCAAAAAAGATTGATTATATTATTTCACTATTGATCATCACTCACCGCCTCCTCTAATATTAACACATCAGGTTCTAAATCTAATACAAGTGGAGATCGTGCAGGAATACGTAGTTGGGTTATATCGTGTAAAAGATTACCTGTAAACACATCTCTACCCTTTGAATAACCCTCTAAACGCTCCTGATATTTATCGGTATTTAAAATCACCTCATAATTATTGCTATTCATCACCACCATAACTGCATCATCATCTGTATAACGGAAGAAAACGTATAAACCTTCTTCAGGAATGAATTGCATTAATTGACCTTCATGAATGACTTTATTTTGTCTGCGCCAATTAATAAGATTTTTGGTGAAGTTATAAGCCTCATTTTCTAGGCTAGTACGCCCTTTATGCGTAAACTTTGTACTTGTATCTGCTGGAAATCCACCTGGAAAATCGGCTCTGGAACCTAATATAGGATCTTGACGCATTAGCACCTCTGTTCCGTAGTATATACAAGGAATCCCTCTTGTAGTTAATAAAAAGGTCATTCCTAATTTATATTTTTTGATGTCTTCTCCCACCATAGAGAAAAAGCGAGGGAGATCATGATTATCTAAGAAAATGACATTTTTAGAAGGATCTTCATAAAGATAATCTTTAGTTAAGGCATAATATAAACGAGAAATACCCTCTGTCCAACCAAATTGCTCATTTAAGGCATCTATAGTGGCATAATATAACTGGAAATCGGTGACACCAGATAAACTAGAGTTAAATTCCTGCTTAAATTTATTTTTACCATGAAAATAAGCTTGAGTAGGAGAGCCATAAACCCAAGTTTCGCCAAATACGGTAAAATCATCGTATTCTTGGGCGATAGCTTGTCCCCATTTTTCTAAGAAAGCATCTTCAGAAAAAGCATAAGTATCCATTCGGAATCCATCAATTCCTGTATGTTCTATCCACCAAATATTACTTTGAATCAAATAAGTGGCAAGGAAAGGATTATTTTGATTAAGATCAGGTAAATGATCACCAAACCAGCCCTCTTTCAAGGTACGTTTATCAGTTTCTGATGCGTAAGGATCAAATATTGTTGGCGCACGATAATGGGTTCTAGTGAACTCCTCATGTTTGTGAATCCAATTGCTGGCTGGTTGATCTTGGATAAACCAATGTTGATCTCCTGTATGATTATGAATCACATCCATAACAACTTTTAAGCCTCTATCATGACAAGCACGAACAAAGCTCATATATCCTTTGGTGCCACCCAAACGAGGGTCTACTTTAAAGTGGTCAGTTGCCGCATAACCATGATAAGATTCACTAGGTTGATCATTCAATAAAACAGGATTAAGCCAAACTGCTGTAGCTCCTAGCTTTTGCACATAATCCAAATGCTTGATAATACCTTTAAAATCTCCACCATGTCTGTAAATAGCAGAATCTCTATTAATACCGACATCTTTCATTCCAGAGATATAATCATTATAGACATCCCCATTAGCAAAACGATCAGGCATGATGAGGTAGATGACATCTTTACTAGTGAGTCCCTGAATACGGCTGTCATCATCTCGAATGCGTTCTTTCAATTCATAGGAATGTGTAAATAGCTCTTTTCCTTTTTTAAATAGCAAAACAAGGGTATCTGCTTCTGCTTTTCTGTCATCAATGGTAAGATCTACAAAAAGGTAATTAGGATTATCCAGACGATGTACCTCTTTGACTTTAACTCCTTTATGTTTAGTGGATACGTTAAATTTGGAGATATTGTCGCCATGTACCATTATCTGCAAATTGGGGTTTTCCATACCCACCCACCAGAAAGGAGGAGCCACATGATCTATTTGTGTAGGCTGGGCTTGGCTGGTAGACAGATGGCCAAACCACATTAAAATGATTAAGAAGGCAAGGCTTTTTATTCTCATAGGGCGCATGGTTAATATTTAATTTTATTAAAGAAGCACAGGATTAGTAACAAGAAAAAAATAAATTCGGCATCTTTGTTAGGTTATTTTGTCGCTAGACGAGGCAAAAAACGTAGACGATGCAAGCATCGGCGAGACTTTTTAACGAAGTATAGCAGCAAATTAAACAACAAGATGTAGGAGTTATTTTTGGGCTGTTACTTAATTGTGATTCCTATTTATTATGGATAATAGTAAATACTATGATAGATTATCATAATTAGTTGCTAGTCAGTTGAGTTATAATATAAAATGATGAGTGAAGGTATTTTTTCTTTTACGGGAAATACAACTAATAAACCATCCAAATCATAGACGGATTATTGTTGTCTTAAAAAAATTACAGTAATCTGCATTTTCTGTACAAATATTATGCAAGTTTTTAGAAGATGTGTAGTTGAAATAGAGGTGTTTTTTCGATTTTTTTGAATTAAGTTTTTGATAAAAAAAGTGTTATGTATAAAGTGAATATTTAAATCAAAATTAAGTCAAAAAATGACTAAATATTAGATCAGCTTCCCATTTTTTACAAAAAATTAATGTTTAACTTAAGCTTACGCTCTACTAAGTAATAGGTAAGATACGGTAATATAAGTGTATATAGTATTTATTCAAGCTTGGTCAATTTTGTAACCTTTTTTTAGAAAAGTCGTAGGGAATATATTAATTTAGCGTTAGAATTAAAACAAATAATTATTCAATATATAGTCTGTTGTCTATTATTTCATTTGCCAAATTAGTCTAGCTTTTTAACTACTATTTAATTAATTGTACTTACTTTAAAATCCTTTCCAAATTGTATTAAATGTCAATATATTATTTTTTTTGGCATGAAAAATGAACCTATTATACTAACATAAAGAATGTCTTCAGGACGACATTTTGATTTTAATTATGTATCTTTACCCCTTATTAAACTGCCTTTGTACTCACCTCATCGTCCCTTAACACCAAATCAAGACATCAGAAAAAAATAAGGAATTAATCATGGTATCAATATTCAAAAAGATGACCATAATGGTCATTAGTTGTGCTGTATTATTTAGCTCTTGTCAACCAGATAATGAGTTTGAAATCAGTGAGTTAGATGGGCGTTTAAATCTTGCCTTAAAACGTGCTTCAGATGGAGTAGGGCAGGATTATTTTAAATTGCCTCAATCTAATGATTATAGTGCTATTCCTCAAGATCCTAAGAATCCAATTACAGATGCTAAGGTCAGATTGGGGCAAATGCTTTTTCATGAGTCTGGAATAGCTATCGCTGCTAAAAATGATAACGGAACAGGTTCCTATTCTTGTGCAAGTTGTCACCATGCACAAGGTGGCTTTCAAGCTTGTTTGCCACAAGGAATTGGAGAAGGGGGAGAAGGATTTGGACATACAGGGGAAGAGCGACTTTTGAGAGCGGATTATAATGTAGAAGATATTGATGTACAACCGATCCGAACTCCTTCTGCTTTAAATGTGGCTTATCAAACTAATCTATTGTGGAATGGTCAGTTTGGAGCTACAGGTAAAAATGTAGGAACAGAGGCCCAATGGAAGGAAGAAACACCACTTGCCAATAACCATCTAGGATACGAGGGTACAGAAATCCAAGCAATTGCTGGTTTAGGCGTACACCGTTTAGAATTATCTGAAGGAATTGTACATGAGAATCCAATTTATCAGCAATTATTTAATGAAGCCTTTCCTAATTTTCCTTCTGCTCGTAGAATTTCCCAAGAAACCGCAGGTTTAGCCATTGCAGCTTATGAACGTACTTTATTACCTACAGAAGCTCCTTTTCAAAGATGGTTGAATGGAGAAAAAAGTGCCATGACTGATGATGAAAAAATCGGTGCCATTCTGTTCTTTACCAAAGCTAAATGCGCTTCTTGTCATAGTGGGCCTGCATTGAGTTCTATGGAGTTTCACGCTTTGGGAATGAAGGATTTATATGAACATGCAAGTGGTAAGGTGCATAATGTAAGTGCTGATGATGATGCCAATAGAGGAAGAGCAAGTTTTACCAAAAAATCAGCAGATCTTTATAGATTTAAAGTACCTCAATTGTATAATTTGAAAGATTCTCCTTTCTATGGTCATGGAGCTTCTTTCACGCATGTTAAAGATGTGATTGCTTATAAAAATAAGGCAGTCGCAGAAAATGCCAATGTACCTAGCGATAAGTTGGATAGAAATTTCAAACCATTGGGATTAGAAGAGGAAGAAATTGACCAAATCGCTGCTTTCCTAGAAAATGGTTTAAGAGATCCAGACTTAATGCGTTTTGTACCAGATGCTTTACCTTCTGGTAATTGTTTTCCAAATAATGATCATGCAGCAAGAGTTGATTTGGGTTGTGAATAAAAGCTTTAAAAATTGTAATAAAAATAATGAACCGTCTGCTATTCTTATTGATTTTCACTGTTTTAACAATGTCTGCTATTTCTTACACTCAACAACTTTATGCTCAAGAAAAAAATTGGACAATAGCTACCGTTCCTGCTGATAGCCTTCAAAAATGGCAGGAACGGTATGCCGTTTCTAAAATCATTCCTAAAGAATTTGAATTACCTGCCTATATTGCACTTGCCCACTATCCAGAATTAAACAATACTCGCATTATCTTTAAAAAACGTAAAATTGCTGCAACAATGGCGGCCGCTCCTCGTTGGGATTTTATCTTCCGTCCTAGACATAAACGCACTTACATTATCTCCATCGCAGCAGATAGCATTAAAAGAAAAGCTATACTACCCATTGATATTCCCTTAAGTGGTCAAGTTGGAGTGATGGGGCATGAATTGGGACATATTTTCTGGTATGAGCAGAAAGGTGTATTTCCTATCCTTAGATTTGGCTTAGGCCAGCTTTCCAAAAAATTTAGAGAACGAACAGAAAAAGAAACCGATCAGACAACGATTGAGCATGGTTTGTGCCGACAATTGTATGATTTGAGGGTATGTACCAATATCACCAGCAATCCTCCACCAGCCTATAAAGCTATGAAAGAGTTGATTTATATGACTCCAGAAGAAATCGGAGAACAATGTCCTGCAAATGAAGATCAAGACTAAGATCATTCTAAACAATAATTGTCCCTAAGTGTTAAAATGCCTACCTTTGAATTGGTGAATGGTCATGTAGTATTCGTATTGTGTGATCATGCCATATTATTATAGAAACTGCTACACGATTAAAATCCATGTATAAAAATACAGAAGCTTGTCTACTAGATATGGAAAAACACGGGCATCTTGTCCGTATTACCGAAGAAGTAGACCCTCATTTAGAAATGGCAGCCATTCATAGACGGGTTTATGAAGCTGGTGGCCCTGCTTTATTGTTTGAGAATGTCAAAGGTTGTCGCTTTCGATGTGCCTCTAATCTATTTGGTAGCCTAGAACGTAGCCGTTTTATGTTTAGGAAAACCTTGCGAAAGGTGCAAAAAATGGTTCTGATCAAAGCCAATCCAGAAAAAGCGGCTAAGGAGTTTTGGAAATATTGGGACATTCCTTTTGCAGCGATTAAGACTTTACCTAAAAAAGTGAGTGCGGCTAATAGTCCTGTGCTTCGCAATCAAATTAAAGTCTCAGAACTGCCACAAATTCAATCCTGGCCAATGGATGGAGGTCCTTTTGTGACTTTACCTTTGGTTTATACGGAAGATATTGACAAACCTGGGGTCATGGGTTCTAATCTAGGGATGTATCGAATCCAATTAGGGGGAAATGATTATGTCCAAGATCGAGAAATCGGTTTACATTATCAATTGCATCGAGGAATTGGCGTGCATCAAACCAAGGCGAATGCGAAAGGAGAACCTTTGAAAGTAAGTATTTTTGTGGGAGGACCGCCTTCGCATAATCTAGCGGCGGTCATGCCTTTACCTGAAGGTTTGTCAGAACTAATTTTTGCTGGTGCTTTGGGTGGTAGACGATTTCGTTATACGTATCACGATGGTTTTTGTATTTCTAGTGAGGCTGATTTTGTGATTACAGGTATTGTGAATCCAGGAGAGAATAAGCCTGAAGGTCCTTTTGGGGATCACTTGGGTTATTATAGTCTGGTGCATGATTTTCCTTTGATGCGAGTTAATAAGGTTTGGCATCGAGATAATGCCATTTGGCCGTTTACCGTCGTAGGTCGTCCTCCACAAGAAGATACAAGCTTTGGGGCGATGATTCACGAAATCACAGGGCCAATTATTCCTAGTGAGTTGCCTGGTTTGCATGAGGTGAATGCAGTAGATGCGGCAGGAGTGCATCCTTTATTATTGGCTATAGGTAGTGAGCGATATACGCCTTATTATACAGATCGTCGTCCACAGGAGGTATTGACCATCGCCAATCACATTCTAGGATTTGGTCAAATGTCCTTAGCTAAGTATTTATTGATTACCGCTAAAGAAGACAATCCTGATTTACATACACATGATACAGAAGCTTTTTTCAAGCATTTACTAGAACGAATTGATTGGAAACGAGATTTACATTTTCAAACAAATACGAGTATTGATACTTTGGATTATAGTGGTTCGGGTTTGAATAGTGGCTCTAAGGTGGTTATGGCAGCAGTTGGCGATCCTATACGTAGCCTGGCTACTGAAGTGCCTAGTGATTTGCGTTTGCCTGATGGTTATCATCATCCTAAAGTGGCTTTTCCAGGTGTTTTGGCGATTAATGGGCCTGAGTTTAAATCGGAAAAATCGGGTTATCAACAGGCAGAATTACTTTGTCAACATTTAGCAGATCAAAATCAGGATTTACTAGCAGGTTTCCCACTTATTTTATTGACCGATGATAGCGAGTTTGTAGCTCGAACCCACAATAATTTCCTTTGGACGACTTTTACCCGTAGCAATCCTTCGCATGATATTCATGGGGTAAATAGTTTTACAGAGCATAAACATTGGGGCTGTCGTGGTGCTTTGGTGATTGATACTCGGATCAAACCACATCATGCACCGCCTTTGATTGATGATCCAGCGATTGTTAAACGAGTGGATGCAATAGGGGCTAAAGGTGGGTCTTTACATGGGATTATTTAGGAAAATGGATTTTACTTAATTTTTATCATTACCTCCTCCTTATAACTCTTACTAATCGGAATCGTCTTCCCATTAATTTCCAAAGTATTACCAGAAAAAGCATCTACTTTATCAATAGATACAATATAGGATTTGTGGGTACGCATAAAATGATTTGCTGGAAGTATCGACACTAGATTCTTCATAGATTCTAGGGTAATAATGCGCTTTTGAGTCGTATAAATACAAACATATTCTCTAAGTCCTTCAATATAGAAAATGTCATCATAGCGAATTTTAACCATTTTATAATCCGCCTTCACAAAAAAGTGATCCTTCACAGGTTCTTCTACACTAGCATCTGCACTATTATTGTTGGAGGTATTGCCTGACATGCGTTGTCTTTTATATTGTACACGTTCTGTTGCTTTATTGACCGCTTGCAAAAAACGTTGGAAAGAAAAAGGCTTCAATAAATAATCGACCGCATCCAGTTGAAAAGCTTCCAAAGCATGTTCAGAATAAGCAGTTGTAAAAATAACCGCAGGCGGATGTTTTAAGGTGGCCAGCATATCTAAACCTGACAAATTAGGCATTTGGATATCCAAGAAAATAAGGTCTATATCGTTATGGGTTTGGAGGGCGGTAATGGCAGAAAGTCCATCTTCACATTGTGCCACTAGTTCAAGGCTAGATACTCTATTGATATATTGCTCTAATAATTGTAGGGCAAGGAATTCATCGTCTACGGTTATACATTTAATCTTCATAGTTCTCCTTTTAATTGAATGAAGTAATGGTCAATTTGGCTAATCAATAATTATTATTCTAGCAGGTATTGTTTTACCATTACTAAAAGCTGGCTACTCAGTTTTATAATATCTACTACTACAAATCTATTTCCAAATAGACCGAAAATGCTTTAGGTTGATCCCCTATAATCGTAAGTTCATGTTTATTTTTATACAATAAATCCAATCGCTTACGTACATTTTCCAAGCCAATTCCACCAACTTTGTCTTTTTGTTGAATGCTACCAGGCGCAATACTATTTTTAATATCAAAAATTAATTTTTTATCCATCACCTTCAAATGACTTTTCAGCCAGCCATTTTTAGTATCCACCACATTTCCATGCTTAAAACTATTCTCAAAAAAAGGAATAAACAACATGGGTTCAATCTGTACCTGTTTAGAATTTCCCTCCACTTCAAATGAGATTTGTTGTGGACGAGCTGTTTTGAGCTGTTGCAATTCAATATAACTATTCAAATAAGCAATCTCACTATCCAATGGCACCTTAGCTGCATTACTCTCATAGATCATATAACGCATCATATCCGACAATTTTAATACCGTCGGTGCAGTTTTTTCTGAATTCATAACCGCTAGGGTATAAATATTGTTGAGCGAATTAAACAAAAAATGAGGATTGACCTGCATTTTGAGAAAGCGTAATTCCGCCTCTAACTTATACGTAGCCAGCTCTCTACGTAATTGTTCTGTACGAATAGTATTAAAAGTATGACCAGCCGAAGTAGAGATCACCAGCAAAAAAGTAGCCGTAACCAAAATCCCTGCAAAATGAGGAATGGAGAAATACTCATAATAGAGTTGATCCGAAGGACCTAAAATCCATGCCTGCAAAACAGCGATAATGGGGACAATAATGATGACCAAGAGGGTAATAATACCATAATGCCGAATATAATACCCCTTAGAAAAATATCTAGGCACAAAAGCATAAATATTAAGGTATACAGGAATGGCATAAAAAATAGCAGAGATAATATTTTTTAAAAGCAAACGAAGGGTTGCTGCTGTATCAATGAATATAAAAGTACTCAGCAATAAATAACTAACCCAAGTGATGACATGTACCCAGATGCTATTTTTTCCACTAAATAAGGGCAAAGGCCCCTCTTTTTTGATGGTTTCTTGCATGGCGTAAGAATTTATATGGTGAACTGACCTAGATCAAAGGTAGGGAAATCCACAATATACACAAGTCATCTGACAAGCAATAAAGCTATTTTTTTAACATTATACAACTATCTTCTACTTATCAGGGTAAATCATCAAAGAGGAGTGGTTTTTTATCAATTAAAGAAGATGGAAGTGGCTCAGAAGTATTTAAATCTAGCTTTTAGCTTAAAAGAAGTAGCTCAGAAGGACTTCAATCTAGCTTTTTGCTTAAAAGAAGTAGTTCAGAAGGACTTCAATCTAGCTTTTTGCTTAAAAGAAGTAGTTCAGAAGGACTTAAATCTAGCTTTTTACTTAAAAAAAGTAGCTCAGAAGGACTTCAATCTAGCTTTTTGCTTAAAAGAAGTAG
>JAHDFT010000493.1 GCA_020628015.1 Bacteroidota bacterium | reverse complement strand
TTATGCCCTTTCAGGGCGAAAGAAGATATACCCCCAATTATCTTAGAACTAGTAAAATTTATTTTTCACTTGTTCCTTACCAATCACCAAAGGCCTTATTGAAAATACTTTCCACCAGTAAGTCAGTAATTTCGTCAATTAAAGTACCCTCAACAGCGGTTAAGTTGGAATTTTGGTCAAAATCGGCAACCTGACTAAACGTTTCAGACCAATTCTCATTGGTTACATTATTGGTATATTCTACTCTAATGCTAATATTTAAACGATTTAGTGTAGATTGGTCATTGGCAGCAGCAGCAGCATGATTAACACTATAATCCATAACTGCACCCGTAAATTCGATGTCTCCGCCTGATGTGGTGATTTCTAAACGAGCAGATGCCGCACATTTATCTTTTAATTTTTCTGTAAATGTCTGACTTAGAGAAGGCTGTACAATACTAGCCAAGTTTGGAAAAGACTCAATACTACAGGTTTTGACATCTGGATGTACGCTTGTTCCAGAAAAAGTATAAATGCCACAATTACTGAGTAGCAATAGGCAAATAGTATAGGTTAAAATGATGTATTTTTTCATAGTGAGACAGTAAGAGGGATGCATTTTAAAGTACAATTTTATACTCCTTAATTTTTCGATACAAAGTGCGTTCTGAAATTCCCAAATCTAAGGCAGCATCTTTGCGTTTTCCTTTATGCTTTTTGAGTGCTTTTTGAATCAACTCTTTTTCTTTATCTGCAATAGAAAGCGATTCATCCACGACTTCAACACTATTGAAGGAGTCATCAGGATTATAGACCGCAGCTTTCATAGGGCTTGGATTGATGACAATAGCACCACCATTATTAGTATGCTCTCTAGTAGCCTCTATAGATTTATAGGGACTAACAGCAGTACTAGTTGGTACGCTAGTATGGGAATGACCTGAATTGTAGTCTTCTGACCATTCATTATTTCTACCCATATCCATATTTCTATCCATGCTAATTTGCCCAGTTCTTGCCAATTGAAAAATCGCTTGCTTGAGGTCTTTGATGTCTTGTCTCATATCAAATAAGAGTTTGTACATCAATTCCCGATCAGAGAAAGCATTATTGTTCGTATTATTGGAAGATAAGACAGGCAAATTAGAGATTCGACCATTGACATTCGGCAAGAAAGTCATCAACTCTTCTGCTTGAACCAGTCTACTTGTAGCTAAAACGGTAATTTGCTCGGCAATATTTTTTAATTCTCGAACATTACCTGGCCAATGATAACTCGTTAACACTTTTTTAGCCTGTTCATCAAGAGAGACAGGTGTAATGTGTTGTCTTTCGGCAAAATCAAGGGTAAACTTGCGGAATAAGAGGTAAATATCCTCTTGTCGTTCTCTTAATGGTGGAATTTTAATGGGAACAGTATTGAGGCGGTAATATAAGTCCGCTCTGAATTTACCCATTTTAACCGCATCCAATAAATCAACATTCGTTGCCGCAATAATACGAACATTGGACTTTTGTTCCTTAGAAGAACCCACTTTGAAAAAACCACCTGTTTCTAGTACCCTTAATAATCTCGCTTGAGTTTCTAGGGGAGCTTCAGCAATTTCATCAAGAAAGATGGTTCCGCCATCCGCTACTTCAAAATAGCCCTTTCGTTTATCAGAGGCACCTGTAAAAGAGCCTTTCTCATGTCCAAATAATTCGGAGTTGATCGTTCCTTCTGGTATGGCACCACAGTTGACAGCAATGAGGGTGTTGTGTTTTCTAGGGCTTAGATTATGTATGATTTTTGAAAAAACTTCCTTTCCCACACCACTTTCTCCTAATATAATAGCAGATAAGTCGGTAGGTGCAATACGCATAGCTGTGGTTAAGGCATGATTCAAACCATGTGAATTACCCACTATACCATACCTCAATTTGACTGATTGGATGTCCATGTTTTTATTTTGGTGTTACTTTGTAGTACATCAATTTTCTTTATGACTGACTATTGATGTACTACTGGATGTGCTGTTATGCCTCAAGAATTGACGACTTTACCCTTCAAACTTGCCGAAGAACAAGATGCTATTTGGACATCTACATATTGACCAATTTGGTAATTTTCTCTAGGAAAAATTACCATTTTATTCTGATCTGTTCGCCCACATAAATCCGCATCAGAACGCTTAGATGTTTTTTCAATCAATACTCGATAAGTTTTACCCACATGTGCTTGATTGCGTTCAAGTGCATGTTTGTTTTGTAGGGCTATAATTTCATTTAAGCGACGTTTCTTGACCTTTAAAGGCACGTCATCATCATATCTTCGAGCAGCTAAGGTTCTTGGACGTTCAGAATAGAAGAACATATAGGACATATCGTATTTGACCAATTCCATTAGGCTAAGGGTTTCTTGGTGATCCTCTTCTGTTTCTGAGCAGAAACCAGCAATCACATCACTAGAAATGGCGCAATCAGGAATGATGCGTCGGATGGCATCAATTCTTTCTACATACCATGCTCTATCATAGGTGCGGTTCATTTTTTTCAAAATACGAGAACTACCTGATTGAACGGGTAAATGGATGTAATTACAAATATTATCGTATTTGGCAATGGTATGTAATACCTCGTCTGTAATATCTTTAGGATGAGAAGTTGAAAAGCGTATTCGCAATTCTGGACTTAATTGAGCCACCATTTCTAATAATGCTGCAAAATTAACCACTTCATTGCTTTCAGGGTTCGTCCACTTATAAGAATCTACATTTTGACCCAATAAAGTAACCTCCTTAAAGCCTCTGTCTACCAAGTTTTGTGCTTCTGCAAGGATGGAATAAGCATTACGACTTCTTTCTCTACCTCTGGTAAAAGGTACAACACAAAAGGAACACATATTATCGCAGCCTCGCATAATAGAAATAAAAGCAGTCACGCCATTACTATTAAGGCGAATAGGATTGATATCCCCATAGGTTTCTTCCCTAGAGAGTAATACATTAACCCCTTTTTGCCCTGCATCTGCTTCTACTAGAAGATTGGGTAAATCTCTATAAGCATCAGGACCAACAACAATATCGACAATTTGCTCTTCTTCTAGCAATTGTTTTTTCAGCCGTTCTGCCATACAACCCAGAATGCCAATAACCGCATCTGGTCGATTTTTCTTGACTAAGTTTAGAGCTTTAAGGCGATTTCTTACCCTTTGCTCGGCTTTATCTCTAATCGAACAAGTATTCAACAGAATAATGTCGGCAGCTTCATAGTTTTTACTTAGTCCATAACCTTGCTTAGATAGAATAGAGGCAACGATTTCACTATCATTGAAATTCATCTGGCAACCATAGCTTTCAATGTAAAAGAATTTTCCATTGAGGCTATTCATTTGTTGTTCTAAGGTCAAGGCTTCTCCCTGACGTTCTTCAGCTAAAGGCGTATTGTGGTGTTGACGCAGCTCTGAAGCTAGTTCAGTAATCTCTTGCTGGCTCATGATCTTTTTTTTTTGCAAAGATAGATAAAATTATGACAAAATGGCAGTTTTTTTCGCTATAGGAAACGGTAATGCTAAAAATAAAATTCCTTTTTAACTCATCTTTCGCACCTAAAAACTCAAAAAAAATAATTAGGTATAATATTTT
>JAHDFT010000492.1 GCA_020628015.1 Bacteroidota bacterium | reverse complement strand
TAGAACCATTGTTGGCTTTCATCTTGCCAAACTTTTCCAAGACCTTCATAAGTGCCATTTTCGTCGATATATAGTTCATTAATTTCCACATTTTCTAGGGTGTTGAGAAATTCAAGGGCTATTATTTCATGGTCAAACACATAGGTATTTGCTGCTGTTGTTGTGTGGATATTTAGGAGAGAGAGGAGTACTAAAAGTAAGCTTAAATGTTTTAATTTAGGGTGTGACATGGTTTTGGTTTATTGGGTTGAGGAATTTTTATTTAGAGATTTGACAAGTTTAGTTTATTTTTGTCGAATCTGGTTTATGTGAAAAAAAAAATATGACTTACGGAGACTTTTCTTTAAGGGATATTTATAAAAAGTTTGGTATTGCAAATAAATGGTTGCATTTATTTGATAATTTATCTTCTCCTACCTCGGCACCTCAATCTCCCCCATAATCCCCAAAATCACCTCATCCGCACGCTTGCCCTGCATTTCCTGTTCTGGATTTAAGATAATACGGTGACGCAAAACAGGCAACATCATCTGCTGCACATCCTCTGGAATCACAAAATCACGCCCATTCATTGCCGCCAAAGCCTTAGAAGTATTCAAAATAGCCAAGGAAGCACGAGGAGAAGCTCCTAGAAATAAATCTCGATGTGAACGGGTTTGGTGAACCACTTCGGCAATATATCGAATCAATTTCTCCTCCATATGTAAGGAACCGACTTGAGAACGTAGACGATTAACTTTGGTAATGTCTAGTAGCGGTTTTACTTGAGCTAAATCACTAAGATTCCCATTTCCATGAAAACGATTGATAATTAAAACCTCTTCCTCCAAACTTGGATAAGTCACGTTGATTTTGAATAGGAAACGGTCTAATTGCGCTTCTGGAAGACGATAGGTGCCTTCTTGCTCAATGGGGTTTTGTGTAGCGAGTACCATAAACGGAGGGGACATAGGATAGCGAGTACCATCTATGGTAATTTGTCGTTCTTCCATCACCTCAAACAAGGCCGCCTGTGTTTTGGCAGGCGCACGGTTGATCTCATCAATCAAAATAATATTGGAAAAAATAGGCCCTGATTTAAATTCAAATTGATTGCTCTCGAAATTGTAAACAGAGGTACCCAATACATCAGAAGGCATAAGATCTGGGGTGAATTGAATCCTAGAAAAGCCTGTATCAATGGTTTTGGCCAATAATTTCGCAGTAAGTGTCTTGGCTACACCAGGAACTCCCTCTATCAGCACATGTCCATCGGCAAGTAAGGCAACGATGAGCAATTGTAGCATTTCTTCCTGTCCCACAATGATTTTTCCAATCTCTGCCTTCATTTGCTGAATGCTTTCCTGTAATTCTGCTAAGTCTGTACGTAGATTAAATTCCATAATTTTGTGCTATAAGTATAAATTAGAGTTTGGGGTTAATTGTAAAAGTAGTTTATCCTAAAGCCCTTAAAAAAGCCATTGTATCCATACCATCTGCATAATCGGTCAAAGTCGGGCTTTGGGTCTGTCCAAAAGGAATACATTTTCCTTGGGAAGTAGGATCACCCACCACACATTGAATCTGATCTTTTTGCTCAATTAATTTATTGTTCAGATCATCTTCATCCGTATAATATTCATAATGCAATATCGCAACAGGAGAAGCAATCGCTTTATTTTCTGTTAGAATAAGATGGGTACTAATTAAATGTGGCGTTTGATCTAGGAGTAAAATAGAGTAATGATATTCGTAATTATTGTGGTATTTGGTATGGTTGCTTACTGTTTGATAGCTTTGTAAATGATCTAGTAGAAAGGTAAAATCATAACCTTCTGGTACCATGATTTTTGAAACATTCCGACAGCCTAAACCGTAATAAGTAAAAATGTCTTTTCCCAATTCATGAATGGTTTCAGGACTTTCTTTTCCAGTCAAAATCGCTAGGGAATTTCGATTTTTACGGAGCAAATTGGGAGATCGACTGAAGTAATGTTCAAAATAACGAAAAGTATTGTTACTTCCTGTAGCAATAACCGCCTCATAATCTTGCAGTTTCTCCTGAATTTTGAGGTAATCTACCATTCTTGGGTCAATCTCGTAAAGCATTAAGGTGAGGGCTTTCATTAAAGCTTCATCTTTGGAAGATAATTTGATATGGGCGATATGACCAGCCGCAAAAGTACACAGCCAATCGTGAAAGCCAACCAAAGGAATATTACCCGCCATAATAAGCCCTACTTTTTTGATTGGAGTGGTTGCTTCTGGCACATTATAAGTCGCCAACCATTGATTTAATTTTTTATCATCTAAAAAATGATCAACGATGGCTTGTAGGGCTTGGTCAATACCTTCTGCGGTAAACCAGCCATTTTGCAAAACCGCTTTTAAAATAGCCTTTTGCAAGCTTGCTGGACGCTTGATTAATTGGCTTCGTAATTGTCTTAGTATATCGAGTCGTTCTATTAAAGTCAAAGTATTTTGATTTTGTTGGTGATTTTATTTGGAAATTTAATATACATTCTTTAATTTTTCCCCATCTATTAAAATAAATAACTAGTACTATGGCTATAATGATTACAGATGAGTGCATTAATTGTGGTGCATGTGAACCAGAATGCCCCAATAATGCAATATATGAAGGAGGTGTAGAGTGGACAATGGCAGAAGGAACAGAGCTTACTGGACAAGCCAAACTGAAAAATGGTGAAAAAGTAGATGTCTCTGAAGAGCAAGAACCGATCTCAGAAGATTATTACTACATCGTTACAGATAAATGTACAGAATGTGTTGGTTTTCATGAAGAACCTCAATGCGCTGCTGTTTGTCCTGTAGATTGCTGTGTTCCAGATCCAGATAATGAGGAAACAGAGGAAGAATTGTTGAAGAAACAGAAAACCTTACACAAAAATAAATAGATACTAAACCTAGGCTTACCTAGTTCTAAGATAATTTGGGGTATATTTTCTTTTGCCCCTTCAGGGCTAGAATAAAAGATATATCATGCCAAATATAAGTCACCCCCAATTATCTTAGAACTAGAGACTTACTAGAAATCATAAGTACAAACTTATGGTTTCTAGTAATACATTTGTAAGTCTTTGACCATTTTTGTTGATATTTTCACTTCCAACAAAAAACGGTCAAGGATTTAGGACTTGCCCACTAGTAAATGATCTATTGATAAGGTATAATGTTATTGAAAATAGGCAATCAAGTATATTATATACCTCTTGCCTTACTATAACCCATATTTTTCAATAAGTCTACCACTTTATCTCTAAATGCACCCTGCACGATAATCTCTCCATCTTTAGCACTTCCCCCAGCACCACATTTGGTTTTCAACTGCTTACCTAATGCCTCTAAATCGGCTGTTTTACCTACAAATCCTTCCACCAAGGTGACTGTTTTTCCCTTCCTGCGTTTTCGATCCAATTTTACCTTTAGCTTCTGTTTTTCAGGTGCCAAAGTTTCCTGTTCTTCTTCCTCTTCATAATTGTATTCATAATCTGGATCAGTAGAATATACTACATCAATTCTATTCTTACGTTTATTTTTTTTAGCCATAGCTTGATCTATTTTTATTTTAGGAACGAGTGAAAAATAAGTGTACAAATTTTGGTTAGGGAAATTTATCA
>JAHDFT010000491.1 GCA_020628015.1 Bacteroidota bacterium | reverse complement strand
ATCAAGGATTTAGGACTTGACCCACTAGAACGATTGGTTATTACACTACTCATCAGGAAATGATTATTTTCAATTCCCGATGAAGATTACATAAAAAGGTCATAGGCTTCACATTTTCAATAATCGTTAAGTCTATGACCTTATTTTTTTTAGTATATTGCAGTTTTGAACACTAGCAGGCAAACCAAATGCTTATTGGTCTGTTTTTAGGTAAATTTATTCCACTAAAACATAAATCAAAATGACCCACGTACCCACCATAATGATCGGACTTGGCGGTCTAGGTTCTTATATTGTTGACACCATTTACGGTTGGATACCTGAAGAAAAAAGAAAATCAGTAGCCATTCATGCTTTTGATACCAATATCAATGATATTTCTAAGCTTAAAAATCTAGGTAAGGATAATGTAACACAAACCAGTACCAATTGGACGGTTGCAGAGTATTTGCGAATGGCGGAGGGAGATTCTACAGTAAAAGATTGGTTTCCATTGGAGCATAGTGAACTAAAAAGAAAATCACTAACAGATGGGGCAGGACAAATTCGAGTGGTTTCTCGCTTGGCCTATAGAGCAGCGATGGAGAGTGGGAAATTGAATAAACTGCACAATAGCATCAATCATATTTTCCAAGAAACAGGAAGTGATATGGCAAGTAGTGCAAGAGTGATGATTGTTTCTTCACTAATGGGCGGAACTGGAGCTGGTATTTTCTTGCAAACAGCGATGTATATGCGAGATGTACTAGAAAATGATTTTCAAAGAAGAAATGTATTGATTCGTGGGGCTTTTATGTTGCCAGATACTTTGGTGTTAACAGGGACGATTAAGGGGAATGAAGTAGAAAATATACGAGCCAATGCTTATGCTTGTATGAAAGAATTGAATGCAATTACTAGAAATGCAAGTGTAGATCGAGGGAAAAACCTAGTATCCATAGAGCTAGAATACAAACCCAATCAGATCGACTCTCATGGTCGTTTAGCACATACTATTGGACAGGATAATTTACCTTATAATTTCCTCTATCTTTTTGATTTTGAAAATACAGAGAAAAACAACCTCAAACACTTCCGCAATTATATCAATCAAGTATCAAGAGCAACTTATCTCGACTTGTTTAGTCCGATGTCTAATGACCGCTTCTCTAAGCAAGATAACCAAATTTTGTCGATGATTGCCAGTAATGGAATGTCTCGTTATTGTGGTGCAGGGGTTTCTTCCCTAATCTATCCTTATGAAGATATTGTCTACTACTTTGCTTTACGCTGGTCATCTGATAGTTTATCCAAAGAATGGCTAAAGATTGATGAGCAATATGAATCTGATTATAGAGATTATGAACGAGATTTGAAGAGTGGTATTCCTAGAGAAAAACCATTATTAAGAGATCGTTATAGAGATGTTTTATTCCGTTTGGCGACCCAGCAAAACCCCCGTCCATTCTTTAAAATGGCTTACCGAGAGGCACATACAATTGATAAACGAGGGGATATTAGCCGAAGTAAGGCAGAATTATTCCTAGAAAATGTCGAGCGTCGAATTGACAGCATTATTAATGGAGACTCAAAATTACAAGAATTCAGTGCAGAATGTGCAATTGATGAAAATCGTTTATCAGATGCTAAAACGGCTAGAGATGAGGTGAGTAGAAGAGAAGAAGCACTTTATTTCTATGAGCAAACTGTTCGTAAATTCATTGACAATACCAGAAATTATGTAGTCAATGAAATTGTCTTGCAGGATGGTGATCACCCAGAGTTATTGAGTGGTGATGATTATAAACTCAATACCTGGATGCTTAAATCCTCAGAGCCAATGCATCCTGTAACGGTGAGGTACATGCTTTATGAAATTGATAATCTATTGACAGGAAAATTGAAAGAGCTTAACCCTAAGAATGAGAAATTAGGTAAGAGTTTAGAAAGATACAAAACCATTTATGACCTAGATGAAACAGATGATTATGTAGAAACAGCCGATGACCGCTTGGCTTCTGCTGGAAAACAAGGCTTTTTCGGTCGTATGTTAAGCAATCAGTTCAAGGAGTTTATTGATGAATATTTGGAAAAATCATCTCGTCATTTCAGCAATCTCAATCGTTATCGTAAAGATCGCCTGATGGAGTCGGTCTATAAAGAATTATTGAATGCCATTCGAGAAATGCAAGAAGGATGGGAGAAGTATTTCAAAAACTTAAAAGATACCCAAAATAGCCTGATCAACGAATTAGATATTTTATCGAATAAGCATGATTTTGAGGCAGATCCAACCATTAATTATGTTTTAGGTAGTAGAAAGATGAAGGAGAAAATGTGGGAAGTGGTTCGTACTGGTGTGGCTGGTGATTCCTTCCCTGCCGAAATTGCAGGTGAATTATACAAAGGGCAATATCGTCGATTTGTCAAGCGCAGAAAAGGAGATTACATCACCGAACAACGCCCCGAAAAAGTCGAAGAAATGTTCCGCAAAGATGTTTTAGGCTGGTGCTTGAAGGAGATGAAAAACGAAGATGCCCTTGACCTCAACTGTGTACGTGCCTTGAGACGAGAAGCAGAAATGAATGGGATGGGAGATGACCAAATCCACGACTACATTAAGTCTAAAATTTCTGTACTCAATAACCTTGCTCGTCCTTGGGTACCAAGCACGAATGGAACGACAGAATTGAATGCTTGGGGAGTCAATCCAGACTGCATTAAGGAGTTATCAGGCGATATGCAAAATGAATTATTTGATGGAACCGATTTGGTAGATGACCCTGCTTTTAGTCGGTATCAAATCATCCGAAATAGAACCGTCTTTGGAATGACCATCAATGATTTCCGCAAGTTTTACTGCGGAGACAATAAAGGCATTCCACCAGGAGAATATTACAAAGCCTATAACAATAGAATCCGAAAATTGACCAAAGAGGGGAACACCGTAACCCCACACTTAGACAAACGCTGGCATCTACAAGCCTATCTTCCAGAAATCCACTCTGAAAGGGTACAGGAAGATCGTAGTAAAGTAGACCGAGCCTTACTTTGGGGAATCGTTATGGGTTACTTGGAAAATATAGATGAATGGGGACAATTGACTTGGCTTTTCGATGATAGCGCAGGCAGCCGAATCATTAATGAAGGCAATAAACCTGCAGATCGTTTTGTACATACCCTACACAAAGCCTTATTACACAATCCAATTATTGTAGATAAGATTATGGAAAGGGTGACAGAGCAATTTAGCCTAGACGCTTCTGATTATAGAGATCAAATACAAGAGCATACTTTCTACAAAAAAGCACAAGAAGTCCACTATTTTGAAGCCAAGCCACATAAGACGATTAATATAGTCGATTTGCTATTGCGTTATCCAGAAGGTGATCCAAGTAATTTTGACCTTATCACTAAGAGCAATGACCTACTCAAATTACTCCTTGAAGAATTGGTCAATCATTATGTAAGCATTCACGGAAGTTATCGAGAGCGTATTGGCCGAGCCAAAGCAATGGAATTTATTGAGCATTTATTCGAGACTTCGCCAGTTTATAAAGAAGTAGAACAATATGACTCTCGTGGGTCAAGGTTTAGAGCTTGGACGAATTTATTAAATGAGGTTAGAAAAGCGAATCGTTAAGAT